>JAEURL010000037.1 GCA_016789165.1 Anaerolineales bacterium
GCCCAACCGACGCGGCCCCGCTGCTCACCTGAGACGCCAACGCCATGAGCCTCAAGCACCGCACCCTCTTCTTCACCGACCGCGGCGCCGCGCATCAGCAATGGGCGCTGGACGGCGCCCCGCCCGAGCTGGACGTGGTCATGCGCCGGACCCCGAGCCGGGCCGAGATCCTGGCCCTGCTGCCGGAAGCGGAGTTCCTGATCTCGGAGCGCTCCGGCGTGATCGATGCCGAGCTGATCGCGGCCGGCCCCCGGCTGCGCCTGATCCAGCGCCTGGGCGTGCAGACCTGGGATATCGACCTGGAGGCGGCCCGCCGGGCCGGCCTGCCGGTGTGCGTCCTGCCCATCCAGACCTGCGCCCTGGTGGCCGAGCACGTGGTGATGCAGATGCTCGGGCTGATCAAGCGCCTGCGCGAGCTGATGGCGGTCTCCGAGGCGGCCGAGCTCGGCGGGCAGACGCCGCGGCGCTGCGATGAGGACCACTTCGCCTACAACTGGTCGGGGCGCGAGAACATCAGCGGGCTGCGCGGCAAGACCGTGAGCATCCTGGGCTTTGGTGAGATCGGCGTAGAGCTGGCCGCCCGCCTGCAGGGCTTCGACTGCGACCTCATCTATCAGAAGCGCAAGCGGCTGCCGCCCGAGGCGGAAGCCCAGCTGCGGATGCGCTACGCGGCCACGCGGGAAGAGGCCGCCGCCCAGAGCGATATCGTGGTGGCGCTCCTGCCGCTCGGCCCGGAGACGGACCAGGTCCTCAGCACGAGCTTCTTCGCACAGCTGAAGCCGGGCGCGCTCTTCATCCATTCGGGCGGCAGCGGCACCGTGGACGAGGCCGCCCTGGCCGAGGCGCTCCAATCCGGCCGCCTGGGCGGCGCCGCCGTGGACGGCTTCACCTGGGAGCCCGTCCCGCCGGACAACGTCCTGATCGCCCTGGCCCAGGACCGCCGGCGCAACCTGATCCTCACGCCGCACGTGGCGGCCGGCGCGGTGCCCGGCACCGGCAAGGAGCGGGCCGCCGACTACGTCAATCTCATGGCTGTCCTGGAAGGGCGCGCGCTGCGCTACCGGGTAGCCTAGATCGCCTCGACAGGAGTGAGCTCATGGAATACACCGGTTATCTCGACTTCTGGTTCCGGGATCGCCCGATCGTCGAACGGGTGGAGCCGATGGTGCAGCTGGGCCTGCGCCGGCTGGACGTGTGGTTCTGGCGCCAGCAGCCGATGGCCGCCATCGCGGCCGAGTGCCGCCGCCTCGGCGCGGTGCTCAACTCGGCCTTCGACGACGACATGGGCAACCTGACCGACCCCGGTGACAACGAGTTGACCCTGCGCACGTGGAACGAGAGCCTGGAGATGGCCGTGCAGCACGGCGTCGAGCACCTGTTCCTCTTCTCCAATCAGGTGGACCTGGTGAACGGCGCCCCCTGGATCCGCCGGCTGTCCTCGAACTACACGCCGGCCGAGCAGTATGCGAACTGCCTGAGGCAGACCGAGCGCATCCTCAAGCTGGTCGAGCAGACCCCGGTGACCATCTGGGTGGAGGCGCTCAACGAATTCCACATCAAGGGCGGCATCCTGGTCCACAACCATGACCTGGCCGCCGATTGGGTCCGCCGCTTCAATCACCCCAAGCTGCGCCTGGTCTTCGACTGCTACCACCAGCAGCGCGACGGGGGCAACCTCATCTGGGGCCTGGAGCAGTACGCGGGCCTGTATGACGCCGTGCACGTGGGCGACGTGCCCACCCGCCAGGAGCCGGGCACCGGCGAGATCAACTTCCCCAACCTGCACCGCAAGCTGCGTGAGCTGAAGTACGCCGGCTACGTGGGGCTGGAGTTTTACCCGTCCACCACCGAAGCCGAGGCCCTCGAACGGGTCAAGGCGCTCTTCCCATGCTGACGCGCCGGCTGAGCCGGATCTTCAAACCGGATGGCCGCGCCCTGATAGTGGCCCTGGATCACGGCCTCACCGAGGGGCCGGCCCGCGGCCTGGAGACGCCCGGCGCCATAATCGCGGCGGTGGCCGCCGGCGGCGCCGACGCCGTCCTGACCACCTATGGCACGGCCCGGCGCTTTGCCCGCGAGCTGGCGCCGCTCGGCCTGATTGTGCGCCTGGACGGCGGCACCACCACCCTCGGGCGCATGCAGCCGAGCGGCCCTTTCTTCACCGTCGCCGATGCCCTGCGGATCGGCGTGGATGCGGTGGTGGTCTCGGCCTTCCCCGGCACGCCGCAGGAGGAGGCCAGCCTGCACGCGCTCGCGGCGGCGGCGGCCGAGGCGCATCATTGGGGCCTGCCCGTGCTGGGCGAGATGCAGCCGGGCGGCTTTGACGCCCCGCCGGAGGCGCGCACGGTGGAGGCGGTGGCGGTGGCGGCGCGGGTGGGCGCGGAGCTGGGCGCCGATTGGGTCAAGGTCCCATACGCGGCCGGCTTCGAGCGGGTGACGGCTACCTGCTACGTGCCGGCCGTGATCCTGGGCGGGGCGCGCTCGGGCGATCCGCGCGCGCTGCTGGAGAACATCGCCCAGGCGCTGGCGGCCGGCGCGGCCGGCGTCGCCATCGGCCGCAACATCTTCCAGGCCGAGCGGCCGGCGGCGATGACGGCGGCCGTGGCCGCGCTCGTCCACGGCGGCGCCACGGTTGACGACGCCTTGCGCCTTCTGGAGCGCGGCGCCTGACCCGCGCCGCTGGAGCCCACATGCCCGACGCCATCCTGGGTCTCGATATCGGGACCTCCGCCACCAAAGCACTGTTGCTGGGTCTGGACGGGCGGGAGCTCGCCACCGCCAGCCAGGCCTACCCCTTCCTCACCCCTCAGCCCGGCTGGGTGGAGCAGGACCCCGAGGCGGTCTGGCAGGCCCTGCTCCTGGTCCTGCGCGAGATCGCGGAGCGGGCCGCGGCCGGCGGCCACCGGATTTTGGGGCTGGCCCTGGCGGCTCAGTCCGGGTCCGTCATCCTCGCCGACGCCGCTGGCCAGCCCGTGTATCCCATGATCACCTGGCTGGACACGCGCAGCCAGGATTTGATGACGGAGTGGGGGGCCGATGGGACGGCCGCGACCATCCGCCGCCTGAGCGGCTGGTATCCCTTCGCCGGCCTGCCGCTGCCGTCCATCGGCTGGCTGCGCCGGCACCGTCCGGACGTGCACGCCGCCGCCCGCCGTTTCATGGGCGTGGCCGATTTCCTCATCCAGCGTCTGACGGGCCGCTTCGCCACCGACACGTCGGCGGCCTCCGAACTGCTGCTGGTGGATGTGCGCACCGGCCAGTGGAATGAGGCCCTGTGCGCCATCGGCGGGGTGGACCCGGCCGGGCAGTCGGCCATCTATCCGCCGGGCAGCGTGATCGGGGCGGTCACGCCCGAGGCGGCGGCGCTGACCGGCCTGCCGGCCGGGACGCCCGTGGTGGCCGGCGGCAACGACCAGCCCTGCGCCGGGCTGGCGATGGGCCTGACGGAGCCGGGGCGCCTGATGCTCTCCACCGGCACGGCCTGGGTGATGATGAGCGCCGTGACCTCGCCGACGCCGGCCGGCATCCCGAGCTGGGTCAACGTCTACTGGCACGCCGTGCCGGAGCGCTGGCTGCAGGGCCAGCTGGTGGGCGGGTTCGGGGCCACGCTGGAGTGGTGGCTGCGCCAGCTCTGGCCGGCCGCCGCCAGTGAGCCGGCGCGCGCCTATGCCGAACTCAACGAGGCGGTGCGCGCCAGCCCGCCCGGCAGCCAGGGTCTGCTGTTCGTCTCGCTCAGCGGCCCTTCGCAGGTGGCGGGGGCCGCGCCCGGCGGCGCCTTTCTGGGCCTGGGGCTCAGCCACACCCGCGCGGACCTGAGCCGCGCGGTGCTGGAGGGCTGCGCCTACGAAGTGCGCTGGGCGCTGGACGAACTGCGCGCGGCCGGCATTCCGGTCGCCGAGGTGTGGCTGGCCGGCGGGGCCACGCGCAGCCCGGTCTGGCCGCAGATCCTGGCCGATGTGGCCGGCGTGCCCGTGGTGGTGGCCGGCGAGGCCGATTGGGCCGCGTTGGGCGGCGCGGTTCTGGCCGGCTGGGGGGTGCGCGCTTTTCCCAGCCTGGAAGCCGCCCTCGAACGCCTGCAGCCCGCCGTGGCGCGCGTCCAGCCGGACCCGGCCCTGGCTGACCTGTATCGGGAACGTCTCGCCGAGTACCAGCACTTGGCGCGGGCCCTCCATCTGGCCCGTGCCGAGCGGCGCGGGCGGTGAGCGTCAACAACTTATTTGGGAGTCGATCAGCATGGACAACTACAGCGTGAACCGGGCGGCCGTGGCCATGATCCGCGAGACCATCGAGCGCGCCGAGGCGCTCTCGATCCGGGTGGCGAAATCCGCCTGCGGGGCGACCCTGGTGGACATGGGCCTGGAGTGCCCGGGGAGCTGGGAGGCGGCGCGCGTCTTTGTGGAGGCCGGCCTGGGCGGGCTGGGGCGGGCGGCCTTTGGCAAGTTCGCGCTGGGGGCGCGCACCCTGCCGTCCATCGAAGTGTGGGTGGATCACCCGGTGCTGGCCACGGTGGCGTCGCAGGCCGGCGACTGGAAGCTGGGCGACGGCGAGTTTGCGCCGATCGGCTCGGGGCCGGCGCGGGCGATCGCGCACAAGGACCAGTGGTCGACCCGCGCCAACTACACCGATCGGGCCGACGCGGTGGTGATCCAGTTGCAGACCACGCGGACGCCGAGCGACGAGGTGTGCCGCTACGTGGCCGAGGCCTGCCAGGTGCGGCCCGAGAACGTCTACGTGGTGTACGCGCCGACCGGCTGCATCGTGGGCTCGGTGCAGGTGGCCTCGCGCACGGTGGAGCAGGTGATGGTGAAGCTGCTGGTGCACGAGTACGACATCCACACCATCCGCTACGGCTGGGGCGTGGCGCCGGTGGCGCCGATCTCACCGGACGAAGGCGAGGCGATGGGGCGGGTGAACGACTGCCTGATCTACGGGGGCACGACCATGCTCTACGCGGACGGCGACGACGGGGCGATTGAGGCCGCCGTGGCGCGGCTGTGCTTCGACGTGCACGCCGGCGATCTGTGGGGGCTGCCGTTCGCGCGGATCTTCGAGAAGTTTGGGCGCAACTGGTTCCAGGTGCCGCACCTGGTGGATTCGCCGGCGCACGTGCTGATCAACAATCTGCGCTCGGGGCGGACGTTTGTGGGCGGGCAGATCAACTTCGACGTGCTGCAGCGGTCGCTGCTGGGCGCGGCGGCGGCTTGAGGGGCGGGCGATGGCCGAGACCTATGACGTCATCGTGGTGGGCGGCGGGGTGACGGGGGCCAGCCTGGCCTACCATCTGGCGCGGCGGGGGCTGGGGCGGATCCTGATCCTGGAGCGGGAGACGCTGTGCGCGGGCAGCACGGGGGTGTCGGTGGCGAGCATCGACCTGCTGGCCCATCACGCCACGGCGGCCGAGCTGCAGCTGCGCAGCCTGCGCGCCTTCCAGCACTCGCATGAGCTGTATGGCGACGAGTGCGGGTGGGTGGAGACGGGCATGGCGCTGCTGGTGGCGCCAGCGGCGGCTGACGGGCTGCGGGCGGTGGCGGCGACGGTGCGGGCGGCGGGCGGCCGGATGGACCTGCTCAGCCCGGGGGAGTTCCAGGCCGTGGAGCCGGCCTGCGTGGCGGACGACGCGGCCGTGGTCTCGTGGGCGCCGGAGGGCGGGTACGTGGACCCGGTGCTGCTGACCAACACGCTGGTGAACGCCGCGCGGCGGCTGGGGGTGCCGCTGCGCCAGGGCGATCCGGCGCGGACGCTGGAGCAGGCCGGCGGGCGCGTCACGGGGCTGCGGACGGGCGCGGGGACGCTCGCGGCGGGGGCGGTGGTGGTAGCCACCGGGCCGTGGACCACGCGGTTCCTGCGGGCCAGCGGCCTGGAGGTGCCGCTGCGCCCGAACCGGCACTCGGTGGCGGTGCTGGCCGGGCCGGCGGCGGCCTCGCCGCGCATCAGTTTTCTGGATGGGCTGAACCTGATCTACGCGCGGCCAGAGAGCGGGGGGCTGCTGCTCTGCGGCTCGCTGGACGAGGCGATCGGGAACGACTGGGTGGAAGTAGAGGACGGGTGCCCGGTGCCGGCGCAGGACTATGGTTATTGGGTGGCGGAGCGCATGATCGCGCGCTGCCCGGGGCTGGAGCAGGGCGAGCTGCGCAAGGGCTGGAGCGGGCTGGTGACGATGTCGCCGGACCTGCAGCCGCTGCTGGGGGCCTTGCCGCTGGCCGGGCTGTATTGCGCGGCGGGCTTCAGCGGCCAGGGCATGAAGATCGCGCCGGCGGTGGGCGAGGTGATGGCCGACCTGATCGCCGGCGACGCGGCGGCGGCCGCGCTCCTGCAGCCGCTGCGGCCGGCCCGCTTCGCCGAAGGCGCGCCGGTGCCCACGGCCAAGCTCTTCGGCACGCTCGGTTAACGCCGCGCCAGCTACGTCTGATTGGGAGACCGGCGATGAAGATCTCCACACAGGCGCCCATCCGGGCCGTTCTCGATGACATCCGCCACCATTCGCACGCTTCGGCCGGCTTCTCCACCGGCTTGGCCGGCGCCACCGGCGCTGCGTTAGGCCAGGCCGTGCTGGGGATTTCGGGCGTGCCCAGCGTCCGGCTGGCCGCGATCGTCCCGGCCCTGCAGGCCCTGGCCGACGACGATATCAAGGCTCTGGACTTGCTGGTGGAGAAGCGCGAACAGGGGCGGGAGGAGGAAGCCTGGGAGGCCCTGGTGGCCAGTCCGCTGCAAATGGGCAACCTGGCCTGCGAAGCCGCCGAGATCCTGCAGGCGCAGCGCCCACAGGTAGCCGGGCACGTCAGAGATGACCTGGAATTCAGCGTTGTGCTGGTGACGGCGGCGGCCCGCTCGGCCCTGCTGATTGCCGAGAGTAATCTGCGGCAGTGGCGGGCGCCGGCCCTGCATGCCCGGTTCGGCCCGGAGAGCGAGCGGCTGGCGCTGCGGATCGCGGCTCTCACGCCGATTGAGCGGATCGCCTGGCAGTGAACCAGACCGGCGCAACCGGCGTGAGATGCAAAGCCGGCCGCCGGCCCTGGGGCCGTCCACCGCGCTGCGGCAGGGGAGAAGCGCCGCCGGGCCGCTGTCTCTGGTCAGCGCAGTCCTGCGCCGGCTCGGTAACACCCCGATCTACGGAGGGCTATGCGGACACTCCTGATTAAAGACGGCATCGTCCTGCCGGGTGGTGACGGGCGGTTGGCGCACTCGCCGGGCTACGTCTTCATCCGGGGCGAACGCGTCGAGGCGGTGGGGGCCGGCGCGCCGCCAGAGGGCCTGGCGGCCGCAGCCGATGAGATCCTCAGCGCCGCCGGCCAGGTCGTTCTCCCTGGCCTTGTGAACGCCCACACC
>JAEURL010000040.1 GCA_016789165.1 Anaerolineales bacterium
CCGATGTAATCGGCGCCGGGCCGGATGAGCGTGGCGTCGGCGTACTGCTCGAGCACATGGGAGGTCCAGCCGACAATGCGCGAAGTGGCGAAGATGCAGGTATCCAGCGCGGTCGGGACGCCCAGGTAATACAAGAGCGGCGCGCTGAAGAAGTCCACGTTCGGGTACAACTCGCGGTGGCGCAGAACAGCCTGTTCCACGCGTTGAGCCATGTTGACGTAGTCCTGGCCCTTGCCCTGGGCGGCCTCCATCTTGGCGGCCCACGCCAGCAGGTGCTGGGCGCGCGGGTCGCCGGTCTTGTAGATGCGGTGGCCGATGCCCATGATCTTGCGCTTGGTCTTGAAGGCGTTGTCCACGAACGGATCGACGTTGTCGCTGGCGCCGATCTCGAGGAGCATGTTCATGGTGGCTTCGGCCGCCCCGCCGTGCAGGTTGCCCTTCAGCGAGCCGAGCGCGGCCGTCACGGCGGCGTGCAGGTCCGCGTTGGTGGACGAGGCGACGCGCGAGGTGAAGGTGGAGGCGTTCAGCGAGTGATCGGCCAGCAGCACCAGGTACAGGTTCATGGCGTCGTTCTCGAGCTGGCTCTTCTCTTCGCCATGCAGCATGTACATGAAGTTGGCGGCGTGGCTGAGCTTGGCCTTGGGCGCCACCGGCTCCTTGCCCTTGCGGGCGCGGTGGATGGCGGCCGTCAGGGTCGGGAACTGGGCGATCAGGCGCAGGCCCTTGCGCAGCGTGGCCTCGGTGGAGATGTCCTCGTTCTCCTTCTCATAGTAGGAGAGCATGGAGACGGCTGTGCGCAGCACGTCCATGGGCGTGGCCTTGCGCGGCGCGGCGTAGATGTGCTCCATCACCTGGCTGGGCACCTTGCGGCTGGCGGCCAGGTCCGCCTGGAATTTGGCGTGCGCGGCGGCGTTGGGCAGCTTGCCGTACAGCAGCAGGTGGACGACCTCTTCGTAACTCACCCGGCCGGCCAGGTCATGGATGTTGTAACCGCGGTAGGTGAGGATGCCGTTCTGGCCGTCCACGGACGAAAGCGTGGTCTGCGCGGCGATGACGCCGACCAGACCCTTGGAAAAGGCGGGAGCCGGAGAGGTGGTCATAGAGCTGTCAATCTCCTTGCGGCAACCGGCGGCGGCAGGCGCCCGGCCGGGGTTTCGTTGGGCTGGACGGATGGAGGTGACCGTTGGTCACCGCGCGGATTCTATCATCCGGCCGGGGGGGCGTCAACGAATAACGCTAAAAAACGCGCTGAGTTGACGCTGTTCTCATTCACGACGATACTACGCGCCAGACCCTGTCCGCTGCTCGGCGCACGGCCGGCGGCCCCAGGGGCAGGCAGCCAGGCCGGCTAGCCCTCTATGACGCCCTCCACCTCCCTCCACGTCAACCCGCGCGCTTTGCGCGCCTGGGTGGTGCACCTCTACACCGCGCTGGGCAACATCGCGGCGTTTCTGGCGCTGATCGCCATCACCGCCGGCCGGCCGCGCGATGTTTTCCTCTACTTGGCCGCCGCCATCCTGATCGATTCCACCGACGGCAGCTTGGCCCGCCGCTGGGAGATCTCGCGCTGGACGCCCTCCTTCGACGGCCGCAAGCTGGACGACATCACCGATTACCTGACCTACGTCTTCATCCCGGCCTTCTTCGCCTACGAGTACCGCCTGGTGGCCGGCCCGGGCGTCTGGGCGCTGGGCCTGGTCCTGCTGGCCTCGGCCTTCGGCTTCTGCCAGGATTGGGCCAAGACCGAGGACGGCTTCTTCACCGGCTTCCCGTCCTACTGGAACGTGGTCGTCTTCTACATGTACCTGCTGGTCACGCCGCCGGCCGTCAACGCCCTGGTCTTCCTGGTCCTGGCGGTGCTGGTCTTTGTGCCGATCAAGTACCTGTACCCGTCCAAGACCAAGACCCTGCGCCCGCTCACGCTTGGGCTGGGCCTGCTGTGGGCGCTGGCGCTGGCCGGCCTGCTGGTAACCTTCGAGGCGCCGAGCCCGCTGCTGCTGGGCCTGTCCTTTATCTTCCCGGTCTACTACTTCGGCCTGTCTTTCTATCTGCACTTCCGGCGCCGGCCGGCCTGAAAGGCGTTGCCCATGCCTGACCGCGCGCCGCACATCCTCATCGCCGACGACGACGCCTCGGTCCGCCGCCTGATCGAGCTGGTGCTGCGCCGCGAGGGCTATCGGCTGTCGCTGGTCGCCAACGGCCTGAGCGCGCTGGAGCGCCTGCAAGCCGAGTCCCCCGACCTGGTGATCTGCGATCTCAACATGCCGGACCTGGACGGCTTCGAGCTGATTGCGACCCTGAAGGCCACGCCCGGCCTGGCGCGCATCCCGGTCATCGTGGTCACGGCGGCCGGCCAGCCGGGCCAGGAAGCGGAGGCCCTGCGCCTGGGCGCGGCGGCCTGCGTGCTCAAACCGTTCGCGCAGACGCACTTCCAGGCCCTGGTGCGCGAGACCCTGGCCGCCCGCGCATGACCACCGCCAGCCTGCTGGAAGACACCCTCACGCAGTGGCAGGCCCTGACCGGCACGCCGCTGACCCACACCCCGCCCCACAGCCTCCCGCCGGAATCCCCCTGGCGCGTCGAGCTGGAGCATGACGGCGAGACCTTCGGCTGGCTGAGCGTGGACCGGCCGCCGCCGGCCTTCACCGAGGACCAGATTGTGGCCTGGCTCAACCTGAGCGGCCGGCTGCTGGCCACGGCCCTGGGCGAGCGCCACATCGCCGCCGGCCTGGCCGACGAGGTGCTGGCCGCCTGG
>JAEURL010000082.1 GCA_016789165.1 Anaerolineales bacterium
CCTATACCGGCCGGCGCGGGCCGCACCCCAGCCGGCCGCCGCCGACTGAACCACCCCGCACGCCCCGCCCAGGCTTCCCGGCCTGGGCTTTTTCTATTCAGCCCTTGCCGCGGCCTGCCGGCCGGCCTATACTGACTCCAACTTCACTCCGCCCACAACCAGGAGCGCGCATGGTCATAGCGGTCCGCGTCAGCGCCGGCCTGGCGCAAGAACTGGGAGGCCCCCGCTTCGCCGTCACGCTGCGCGAAGGCGCCACCGTGGCGGACCTGCTCGCCGTGCTGCGTGCCCAGCACCCGGCCGTCGCGCGCCTGGCCATCGTTCTGCCCATCGTCGCCGGACAGTACGTGGGCGCCGAACACCCGCTCACCCCCGACACCGAAGTGGCCCTGCTGTTGCCGGCCGCCGGCGGCGCAGGCTCATCGCCCACCCCCAGGAGGCCCCATGATCGCTGAATCAACCGCCAAGGCCGCGCCCGCCAACGGACGGCCGCCGGCCGCCAGCCAGCGCACGGTGCTGGTGGACCAGTTCACCAACGGCATCCTCGACCCCGAGCAGCCGATGCTCGGCCCGGTGAAGGACGGCGGGCACATCATCGCCAACACCGCGCCCGGCTGCTGGGGGCCCATGATCACGCCCGCCATCCGCGGCGGGCACGAGGTCACCCGGCCGGTGGCGGTGGAGGGCGCCGCGGTGGGGGACGCCATCGCCCTCCGCCTCCAGGCCATCACGGTCACGTCGCTGGCCACCGCCTCCGGCAACGACATTCTGATGAGCGGGCGCTTCCTGGGCGATCCGTACGTGGCCGGCCGGTGCCCGCAGTGCGGCACGCTTTACCCGGAGACCCACCTGGAAGGCATCGGCCAGACGGCCGTGCGCTGCAACCAGTGCGGGGCCGACGCCGCGCCCTTCAATTTCGCCAACGGCTACACGATCTTCTTTGACGGCAACCACACCCTGGGCGTGACCCTGCCGCAGGAAGCGGCCGAGCACCTGGGGCGCGAGGCCAAGCGCTACGCGGCCCTGCCCGACAACTCCGTCCAGAACCCCATCCTGGCTTTCGCTCCGCACGACCTGGTGGGCCTGGTGGCGCGCCTGCGGCCGTTCATGGGCCAGCTCGGCACCACGCCGTCCATGCGCTTCCCGGATTCGCACAACGCCGGCGATTTCGGCTCGTTCCTGGTGGGCGCCCCGCACGAATACGCGGTGACGGCCGAGCAGCTGGCCAAACACAAGACCGACGGCCACATGGATATCGACGCCGTGCGCGCCGGCGCCATCCTGATCTGCCCGGTGAAGGTGCCGGGCGGCGGCGTCTACCTCGGCGACATGCACGCTCTGCAGGGCGACGGCGAGATCGCCGGCCACACCTGTGACGTCGCCGGCACGGTGACCCTGCAGGTCCACGTCATCAAGGGCCTGAACATCGACGGCCCGATCCTGCTGCCGGTGGTGGAGGACCTGCCCTTCCTGGCCCGCCCACTGAGCGCGGCCGAAGAGGCCACGGCCCGGCAGGTGGCGCGGCAGTGGGGCGTGGAGCAACTGGAGGCCTCGGCCCCCATCTCGGTGGTGGGCACCGGGCCGGACCTGAACGCGGCCACCGAGAACGGCCTGCAGCGCGCGGCGACCTTGCTGGGGATGACGGTGCCGGAGGTGAAGAACCGCGCCACCATCACGGGCGCCATCGAGATCGGGCGCAATCCGGGCGTGGTGCAGGTGACCTTCCGGGCGCCGCTGGACCGGCTGGAGGCCCGCGGCCTGCTGCCCTTCATCCGCGATCAGTACGGGATCGGCTGAGGCGCACGCGACAACGAAGCCGGCGCAAGGGGCGCCGGCTTTTGATTCCGGCCAGCGGCGGCGCGGGCCATCCGACGCCGGCCCACCGCCGGTATAATGCTCAAGGCTCGGCGGGCCCGTCAAGCCGCGCCTCAGGAATTCTCCGCCATGTCGTTCTTGCGCCGCGTGCTCGTAGTCGTGGGTTTACTCCTGTTGATGGCCTCCCTGTGGCTGCTGGTGGTGGCCAGCCTGCCCGGGGAACGGGCGAGCGACCGCCAGCCTTTGCCGGCTCCGGACCTGACGCTGCCCACGCCCTCGGCCAGGCAGCCGCCGGCGCTGCCCCCGGCCGCAGCCGCGAAGGCGGATGCCTGGTGAAGGCGATGTCCCGGCTGGCCGCCGTCCTGGCCCTGGTCGGCCTCCTGGCCGCCTGCGCCCCAGGTGCCACGCCGCCCTCGGAGTCGGAGGGCCGGCCGCCCAGCCTCACTGCGCAGCCGCCCGCCATCACGGCCACCGACGCCCCGCCGGCGGCCCCGGCCATCACCGAAGCCCGTGCGGTCGAGGTCGAATGGCCGGTCAGCGTGCGCGTGGGCAACTCGGATCTGATCCGCCTGGCGCTCGTCACCCGCCCGGACGGTTACCTCACGCCCACCGCCGAGGTCCCCGGCAGCCAGACCAGCGGCACCGTCGTGGAAATCCCCAACCTGTATGACACGCATACGGTCACGGCCGTCGCCCGTTTGGACGCGGCCGGCTTCGAGATCGACCGGCCCGGCGAATGGCCGCAGGAGCTCCAGCCCGGCGAGCCGCTGCGCTGGCAGTGGACCATCCGGGCCAAGGAGGCCGGCCGGCAGGTGGTGGTCATCACCCTGCGGCTGCGCTTCGAGCCGAAAGCGGGCGGCGCGGCGCGCGAACGGGAGGTCTTCAACCGGGCGCTGACCGTGAAGGCGGACACAGTGCTGGGCCTGTCGGGGCAGGCCGCGCAGATCCTGGGCGGCTTTGGCTCACTGGTGGGCACGGTGCTGGGCTTCCCGTTCCTGGACAAGATCCTGGCCGCCGTCTGGAGCCGCGTGCGCCCTAAGCCGAAGCCGCGAGCCTAGGGCCGGCGTTGGCCAAAGCCCGGAGCCAAACAAAAGGCGGCGCCCTCCGCGGAGGGCGCCGCCTTTTCGAATCCCGAGCAGAGCCTAGAGCACGCTCACACGCCCATCCGCCAGGCCCGCCAGACAGCGCCGGCCGGCCGCCGCCAGCGCCACCGGCACAGCGTCGGCGGGCAATCCAGGACGAGCCTGCCAGTGCCGGCCGCCGTCGGCAGACTCCAGAACTTCGGCGTCGTGCAGGAGGAAGAGGGTCTGATCGGCGGCCGCCGCGATGGCGTTGACGGCCCCGGTCACCGACCGGCCGGCCAGGCGTCGCCAGCGCTGGCCGCCATCCAGACTTTCGAGCAAGCCGCCGGCCTCGGTGCCGGCCAGGAGCCGGCCGGGGAGCGCGGCCAGGCTGAGGACTGGGCCGGCCTCGGCCGGCAGCGCCACCTCCCGCCACGAGCGGCCGGCATTCTGGCTGCGGAACAGGCCGGTCTCGACGCCCGCCCACAGCGTCTGATCCTGGGCGAAAGCGGGCGAGGCCGCCAGGGCCAGGATGCGCCGATCCAGCAGGCCGAAATTCCAGGCCGCCCAGCGCCGGCCGCCGTCAGCGGACACCAGCACGCCGTCTTCGAGCGTGCCCGCGAACACCACGCCGTCCGCCGGGAAGGCCGGCGAGGCGGCCAGGGCGGAGACGTAGGGTGCGGGCGCCGCCAGCGCGGCCATCGCCCAGCTTCGGCCGCCGTCGTCCGAGCGCAGGATGGCCCCTGGGCCGGCCGCCCACACCACCCCATCCGCCGCGAAGGCCGGCGAGCAGGCCACGGCCGAGGTCGCCAGAGGCGCCGCCAGTTTCAGGCGCCCATAGCCTGAAGCCCACGTGCGGCCGCCATCGTCGGAGCGATACAGCCCGGTCGAACGCGCCGCGAAACAGACGCCCGCGCCGGCCCAGGCCAATTGATTGACGAAGTCCTCGTCCACGGCTCTTCTCCGCGCTTACGGTTCGCTCGCAACCGGCGGGCTGGCGCGCTGCACCAGAGTCTCCACGGTTAAGGCCAGGCCGGCGCCGGCCACGGCGCTGTGTACGGCCGCCGTCAGCACGGCGGCGGAGTCCCACACGCCGGCAGCGCGCAGGTCGGTGACCGCGCCGGAGCGCACGTCACAGCCCAGGCCGGCGGCCAACTGCGGCCCGATCACGCTCGGGTCAAAGCCGGCGTTGGCCAGCAAGGCGCGGGCCGGCGCCTCCAGGGCGAGGAGCAGGCCGCGCAGCGCCGCGCGCTCGTCCTCGTCGGCGGCCGACTTGAGCCGGCGGCGCAGGGCCGGCCGGCAGGCCAGCAGGGCCGCGCCGCCGCCGGGGACCACGCCG
>JAEURL010000094.1 GCA_016789165.1 Anaerolineales bacterium
GCCTCCGACCCGTTTGGCGAGTGGTCTGAGCCAATCTGGGTCGCTCAGGGCGGCATCGACCCGTCCTTGTGCTTCGAGGGGGACCGGGCCTACCTGACGTCCACCGGGCAGGCCCCGGATCCGAGCGACCCGGCCCGGAGGCTCGGCGTCATCCAGCAGAGTGAAATCGACCTCGCCAGCGGGCGGCTGCTGACCGAGCCGCGCCCGATCTGGTCTGGCACGGGCGGCGCTCATCCGGAAGGGCCGCATCTCTATCAGATCGGCGGCCGCTACTACTTGATGATCGCCGAGGGCGGCACGGAATACGGGCACATGGAAACCATCGTCCGCAGTGACTCACCCTGGGGGCCGTGGGAACCGTGTCCGCACAACCCGATCCTGACCCACCGCAGCAGCAGTGAGCCGATCCAGGCGACCGGCCACGCGGATCTGGTGGAAGCCGCTGACGGGAGCTGGTGGCTGGTCTGTCTGGGCATTCGCCCGGGCGGCCCCGTGCCGGCCCATCACCTCGGCCGCGAGACGTTTCTGGCGCCCGTCAGTTGGGACGCCGACGGCTGGCCGCGGGTCGGGCGGGCCGGCCGGATCGCCCTGGAGATGGAGGCCCCGCGGTTGACCCCGGTGACCTGGGAGCCGACGCCCATCCGCGACGACTTCGACGGGCCGCAGCTGGCGCCCGCCTGGAACTTGATGGGCAACCCGGACCGGACGCGCTGGTCGCTGGCTGAACGGCCGGGCTGGCTCAGCCTGTGGGGCAATCCGGCGGCGCTGGACGACGGCGCCGGCGTGGCCTTCGTGGGACGGCGGCTGGAGCACTTCAGCTGTGAGGCCGCAACCCTGCTCGACTTCGCCCCGGCCGGCGCCGGCCAGGAGGCCGGGCTGGCCGCCTGGATGAACCCGCGGCATTATGCGACGCTGGTCGTGTCTGCGGCGGAGGGCCAGCGCTGGATCAGCGTGCGCCGGCGCATCGGCACCCTGCAGGCGGTCACGGCGCGTCAGCCGGCGCCGGCCGGCCCCCTGGTTATGTGGCTGCGCACGGACCGCAAGCTGATCACCCTGGGTTTTACGGCGCCGACGGGTGAGGAGCATGTTTTGGATACGGCGGAGACACGCTATCTCGCGACCGAGGTCGCCGGCGGTTTTACCGGCGTGTATCTGGCGCTGTGGGCCAGCGGCCAGAGTGCGTCAGCGGCGCCCGCGCACTTTGATTGGTTCGACTATTGCCCGGCTGAGACGCCGGCCGCCCTGAGCCTGGACGCACCGGTGCAGGTCATCGCGGCGGACGAAGCGGCCCGCTCCGCCGTGGAGCGGCACTTTCCGGGCGTGTTGGGGAGCGCGACGGCCGGCTGGGCGGCCGCCATGCCCCTGGTGGACCTGATCGATATCGTAGCGACTCAGTTTCCGGCGGAGCGGCTGCAGGCCCTGGCCGGCGAACTCCGCCAGCTGTCACGCGAACGCGGGGAGCGCCGGGCTTGAGGCCCCTCGGGCCGGGTCACCGTGGCGCCAGACGCTGATAGGCAGGAGAAAATGCTGGACGAACCTTATCCTGAACTGACCGACCTGTTGGCGATGATGGGGGAGGCCGGCCGGCGGCTGTCCGAGATCGAGGCCAGCGAGGGCGCGGCCGGCAACATCTCGGTCTGCTTCCGTTGGCCGGCCGAGCTGCGCAACCTGTTCCCGGTCGTCGAAACCTACCCGCTGCCGCAGGCGGTGCCGGAGCTGGCCGGGGCCACCTTCCTGGTCAGCGGCTCGGGGCGGCGGCTGCGCGAGATCATCGACGAGCCGCGCGCCAATATCGCCGCCATCGTCATCGATGAAGGCGGCCGCACCGGCCAGCTCCACGTCTCCCACCACCACCGCTTTCAGCGCGTGACGAGCGAGTTCAACTCGCACCTGGCCGTGCACGCCGACCAGATCAAGGCCAGCGGCACCAACTTTCACGCCGTCATCCATGCCCAGCCGCCGTACCTGACCTACCTCAGCCACGTCCCGCGTTACCAGGACACGGGTTCTCTCAACCGCCATCTGCTGCGCTGGCAGCCCGAGACCATCGTGCAGTTGCCGGAAGGCATCGGCTATACGCCCTTCCAGCTGCCCGGCTCGGCGGAGCTGATGGCCGCCACCGTCGCGGCCCTGCGCCAGCATCGGATCGTGGTCTGGGCCAAGCACGGCGTGATGGCGCGCTCGGATATCTCGGTCAAACGCGCGGCGGACCGGATCGAATACGCCGAGACGGGCGCGAAGTACGAGTATCTCAATCGCCTGGCGGGCGAGGCCGGCGAGGGGCTGTCCCCAGACGAGATCCGCGCCATTTGCGCGGCCTTCAACATCCAGCAGAGCATCTTCTAGCCCGGAGAGACCAGCCATGCCCCAGGCCCCGAGCGACACCCCTCTACACTCTGCCTATCAACTCGCCCGCGAACGGTACGGGCTTCTGGGCGTGGACACCGACCGCGCCCTGGACAGCCTGGCGGGCGTTGCGCTCAGCCTGCACTGCTGGCAGGGCGACGACGTCGGCGGCTTCGAGAACACGGGCGCGGCCCTGGGCGGCGGCCTGGCGGCCACCGGCAACTACCCCGGCAAGGCGCGCACGGCTGATGAACTGCGCGCCGACCTGGACCAGGCCTACCGCCTGATCCCGGGCCGGCACCGCCTGAACCTGCACGCCCTGTACGCCGAGACGGGCGGCCGGCGCGTGGAGCGCAACGCTCTGCGGCCCGAGCACTTTGCGGCCTGGCGTGACTGGGCGAAGGCCAACGGCCACGGCGTGGACTTCAACCCGTCCTGCTTCTCGCACCCCCTGGCCGCCGATGGCTTCACGCTGGCCAGCGCGGACGCCGGCCGGCGGCAGTTCTGGATTGAGCACTGCCTGGCCAGCCGCCGCATCGGGGCGTATTTCGGCCGGACGCTGGGGACGCCGTGCGTCACCAATCTCTGGATCCCGGACGGCTACAAGGACACGCCCGTGGACCGCGCCGCGCCGCGCCAGCGGCTCAGGGACGCGCTGGATCAGGTGCTGGCCGAGAAATTCGATCCCGCCCACCACCTCGACGCGGTCGAGCCCAAGCTGTTTGGTCTGGGGTCGGAAGCGTATGTCGTCGGCTCACACGAGTTTTATCTGGGCTACGCCCAGGCGCGCCAGATCCTGCTCTGCCTGGATGCCGGCCACTTCCACCCGACCGAGACGATTGCGGACAAGATCTCATCCGTGCTGCTGTATCTGCCGGCAATCCTGCTGCACGTCAGCCGCGGGGTGCGCTGGGACAGCGATCACGTCGTCACCTACACGGACGACTTGCAGGCGATTACTCAAGAGGTCGTGCGCGGCGGATATCTGCGCCGTGTGCACATCGGCCTGGATTACTTCGACGCCAGCATCAATCGAGTGGCGGCGTGGGTGATCGGGGCGCGCAACACCCAGCGCGCGCTGTTGGCCGCCCTGCTGGAGCCGGCCGAGCCGCTGCGAGCGCTGGAACAGGCCGGCGACTACACCGGCCGGCTGGCCCTGCAGGAAGAGCTGAAGAGCCTGCCCTTTGGCGCGGTGTGGGACCTGTTCTGTCTCAAGCAGGGCGTGCCCGTGGGTCCGGCCTGGCTGGGCGAAGTCCGCGCTTACGAGAAGACTGTGCTGGCGCAACGCGCCTAAGGCAAGAACAAACCCATGGCTTTTGAACAATCTGAGTTCCAGCACGTCAGTTACCTGTGGGACGTCGCCGTGGCCGCCGGCTTGGACCCGGTGGAGCGGCTGCGCTATCGCAGCAACCTGCTCGGCGCCGACCAGCGCATCACCAACACCGGCGGCGGCAACACCTCCGCCAAGATCACGGAGACCGACCCGCTGACCGGCGAGGCCGTCGAAGTGCTGTGGGTGAAAGGCTCCGGCGGCGACCTGCGCACCGCCACCCGCGCCAATTTCGCGTCGCTGTATCTGGACAAATTCCGGTCCCTGCGCGCGCTCTACGACCAGGCCGAGGTGAAAGGCGCCAAGACTCCGATCGAAGACGCGCTGGTGGACCTGTACCGGCACACCACCTTCAACCTCAACCCGGCCGCCGGCTCGATTGACACCCCCCTGCACGGCCTGCTGCCGGCCAAGCACGTGGACCACATGCACCCGGTCGCGGCCATCGCCATCGCGGCCAGCCAAGATCAGGCGCGGCTGACGCAAGCGGTATTCGGCGGTGAGATCGGGTGGGTGCCCTGGCAGCGGCCCGGCTTTGACCTGGGGCTGGTGATGGAGGCCGCCGTCAAGCAGAACCCGGCCTTGAAGGGCCTGATCATGGGCCAGCACGGCCTGATCAACTGGGCCGATGACGATCAGGCGTGTTATGAGCTGACGCTGAGCCTGATCGAAAAAGCCGCCCGCTACATCGAGCGCCACGACAAGGGCGCGCGGACTTTTGGCGGGCAGAAGTACGCCAACCTGGACGAAGCGGGGCGCCAGGCCCTGCTCGTCAAGCTCCTGCCCAGACTGCGCGGCCTGGTCTCGCAGACCCAGCGCTTCATCGGCACCGTGCACGCCACCGACCAGGTGCTGGAGTTCGTCAACAGCGCGGACGCGGCCCGCCTGGCCGAGCTGGGCACCTCCTGCCCCGATCACTTCCTGCGGACCAAGATCAAGCCCCTGTTCGTGGACTGGGACCCGCAGGCCGACTCATTCGCGAGCCTGCTTGAGAAGCTTGAACAGGGTTTGGCTCAATACCGTGCCGATTACGCCGCCTACTACGCGGCCTGCCATCGGCCGGATTCGCCGGCCAGGCGCGACCCCAACCCGACCGTGATCCTGATCCCGGGGCTGGGCCTGATCGCCTGGGGCAAGACCAAGAGCGAGAGCCGCGTCACCGCCGAGTTCTACTCCCTGGCGATCGAGGTCATGCGCGCCTCGGAGGCCATCAGCCAGTATCAGGGCCTGCCGCGCCAGGAGGCCTTCGATATCGAGTACTGGCAGCTTGAAGAGGCCAAGCTCAAACGCCTGCCGGCCGAGAAGGAGCTGGCCCGCCACGTGGTGGTCGTCATCGGCGCCGGCAGCGGCATCGGCAGGGCCGTGGCGCACCGCGTGGCCAAGGAAGGCGCGCACGTGGTCTGCGCCGATCTCTCGGCCGACGCCGCGCAGTCGACTGCTGAAGAGCTAATCAAGATCTATGGCGTCGGCATCGGCGTGGCCGGCACCGGTATCTCCGGCTGTGGGCCGGCGATCGGGCTGGGCGTGGACATCACCCGGCGCGAGAGCGTCCGGGCGCTGTTCGAGCAGGTGATCCTGGCGTACGGCGGCCTGGACAACGTCATCATCACCGCCGGCATCTTCGTGCCGCCGGATGTCACCGGCCACATCCCGGATGACAAGTGGGCGCTGACCTTCGCCATCAACGTCACCGGCAGCTACCTGGTGGCGGACGAGGCCCGGGCGATCTGGCAGGCGCAGGGGTTGAAGGGCAGCCTGGTGCTGACCACCAGTGTCAATGCCGTGGTGGCCAAGGCCGGCTCGGTAGCCTATGACACCAGCAAGGCCGCGGCGGACCATTTGGTGCGCGAGTTGGCCATCGAGCTCGCGCCGCTGGTGCGCGTCAACGGGCTGGCGCCGGCCACCGTGGTCGAAGGCAGCGCCATGTTTCCGCGTGAGCGCGTGATCAGCTCGCTGGCCAAATACAAGCTCGCGTTCGACGAGTCAGAAAGCACCGAAAGCCTGCGGCACAAATTGGCGCAGTTCTACGCCCAGCGGACCCTGACCAAGGCCCCGATCACGCTGGCGGACCAGGCCGAAGTGGCGTATCTGCTGAGCACGGACCGGTTCGCCAAGACCACGGGCCAGATCATCCACGTGGACGGCGGCCTGGCCGACGCCTTCCTGCGCTGACGGAGACTGCTGATGGCCGCCACCTTGAACTTCGCCGCCGTTGACCTGGGCGCCGAAAGCGGGCGCGTGATGCTGGCCCGCTTTGACGGCGCGGCCCTGACGCTTGAGGAAGCCCACCGTTTCCCGAACGTGCCCGTGCGGGTGCCGGTTCAGGCCGGCACAAGCCTGCACTGGGATATCCTGCGGCTGTGGGGCGACCTCCAGCACGGGCTGGCCGCCGCCGGCCGGCTGGCCGGCGGTCCGCTGGCCGGCCTGGGCGTAGACACCTGGGGCGTGGATTTCGGCCTGCTGGACCGGGCCGGCCAGTTGCTGGGCAACCCGGTGCATTACCGGGATGCGCGTACCGCCAGGATGCTGGAAGCGGCCTGGCAGCGTGTGCCGCGGGCCGAGATCTTCGAGCAGACCGGCATCCAGTTCATGGCCATCAACACGCTCTACCAGCTGCTGGCGCTGGTGGAGGCGCGGTCGCCCGTCCTGGAGACGGCCCAGACCCTGCTCACGATCCCGGACCTGCTGAACTACTGGCTGACCGGCGTGGTCGCCAACGAATTCACCAACGCCACCACCACGCAATGCTTCAATCCGCGCACCGGCGCTTGGGCGCGGGACCTGCTCGGGCGCCTGGGAATCCCGACCGGGTGGTTCGGCCCCCTCGTTCAGCCCGGCACGGTCCTGGGGCCGCTGCGCCCAGCCTTGGCGGAGACGCTTGGCCTGGGCGCGGTGCCCGTCATTGCGCCGGCCACGCATGACACCGGCTCGGCCGTGGCCGCCGTCCCGATGACGGACCGGAACGCCCTCTATCTCAGTTCCGGCACCTGGTCGCTGATGGGCGTGGAAGTGACCGAGCCCGTCATCGACGACCGGACGCTGGCGCTCAACTTCACCAACGAAGGCGGGGTGGCGGGCACGTACCGGCTGCTCAAGAACATCATGGGCCTGTGGCTGGTGCAGGAGTGCCGGCGGACCTGGGCGGCCCAGGGCCAGGCGTACTCGTACGCGGAGCTGACGCGGTTGGCGGAACAGGCCCAACCGTTCCGGTCGCTGGTGGCTGTCAGCGCTGAGCGGTTTATGGCGCCGGGGGACATGCCGGCCCGCCTTCAAGCCTTCTGCCGCGAGACCGGCCAGCCGGCGCCGGAGGGCGTAGGCGCTGTCGTGCGCTGCGCGCTGGAGAGCCTGGCGCTCGAATACCGCTGGGTCGCGGAGCGGCTGGCCGAGCTGACGGGGCAGACGCTGCCCGTCATCCACATCATCGGCGGCGGGTCGCAGAATGCGCTGCTCAACCAGTTCACGGCCGATGCCACGGGGCGGACGGTGCTGGCCGGCCCGGTGGAGGCGACGGCGCTGGGGAATGTGGTGGTGCAGGCCCTGGCGGCCGGCCAGATTGAGACACTCGCGGCGGGACGCGCTCTGGTGCGGCAGTCGTTCCCGGTTCAAACTTTTCCACCCCAGCCCGACGCTCACTGGGGAAAGGCCTTTGAACTTTACCGAGCGTTGCGCGAACGATAGAGAGGTTTGGGGCCACAGCTGGCCAGAAGTGGTTTCACAACCGGTTAAGGTTAATCCGCAGACCGGCGCATTGGCAGAACGCCAGCCCATCTTCAAATGACGTTCCCAGCCCATCAACCGGCGCCGAAATGTGCCAACCCAGGCAACGGTGCGCTCGGCTTTCCAGCGCCCGCGATAACGCCGCAACTGGCGCCATCCGGGGGCGGGGCTTCTTGC
>JAEURL010000103.1 GCA_016789165.1 Anaerolineales bacterium
GTATTACGCGGTGCTGGCCGGCAAAGCGCCCTCTGTGCAGATCATCCACCTCTGGTATTACCATCAATACCGCGGCTGGCCGTGGCCGGAGGATTTCGCCGCCCGATTGCGCGGGCGCTATTACGCCGCCGTCATCTCCGACGAAAGCATCTTTGAAGGGGAGCCGTCGCTGAAGGCGCTGCTGGAGGCCAATTACACGGCGGCGGAGGTGCTCGCGCCGGAGGAGGCGCCGCGCACGTTGAGCGGCCTGGTAGTCCGGCCGCAGATCATTTACCGCCCGCGCCCGCCGGAGTGAGCGGGCCGGCCGCCGGCCGCCGGCTCAGATAAAACGCCAGCGCGCCGGCCGCCACGGCCCAGGCCAGGGCGGCGCCGTAGGCGGGCAGCGGATGCAGGTGGACCTGCAGAAAGCCGAAGGGCACGTCGCCGGGCCTCAAGCGGAATCCGATCCAGAGCGGCAGCGTGGCCGCGAACGGCAGGCCCAGCAGCACGCCGGCCAGGGCCGCGATGATCCGGCGATCCGGCCGGCTGCGGCCCAGCGGCGTGGCCAGGAACAGGGCCGCCCCCACCCCCACCAGCAGCAGGCCGCCGTAGGCGCAGGCCGAGAAGAACCAGTCGCGCCACGACCAGGCGGCCCCCAGCCACCCCAGGTAATCGCCGAAACCGCCGAAATTGCCGGCCAACGCCAGCAGCAGGCCGAGGATCGTCAGCCGGCTGGCCCAGGCGCCCAGACCGCCGGCCAGGCGGCCCAGCTGCCAGAGCACGCGCGCCAGCACCGGGCCTACCAACAGCGTGGAGAGCGCCACCAGCGGAGGGATAAACCAGTACAGGAAATCGGCGAAGGTTGGCACCGAGGCGCGCACATCGGCCGGCGCGTCCGGGGGATACACGCGCAGGTAGGCGCGGCTGTAGGCGATGGCCAGGCCGAGCCCGAGGTGCAGGCCCAGCGTGGCCAGGTAGCCAAACCGCACGCTGCCGCGCCGGACGATTGCAAAGGCGGCCAGCGCCATGGCCAGCCACATCACGGGCTGCAGGATGTCGCGCACGGCGCCGGGCACAAATTCCAGAGTCGGCACCCAGAGCGTCATCAAGACCGGCAGGCCCAGCAGCAGGCCGCTGATCCGGTCGCGGCCCGCGATGACGTACAAGCCGGCCGGCAGGGCCACGGCCAAGAGGCCGAGCAGGGCGGCCTCCAACAGGTTCTGGGAGCGCAGCACCCCGAGCGCCTGCCCGCCCAGGCCGACACCGACCACGACCAGCGCCAACCAGTAGAAGGCCCAGCTGGCCGACCAGCGCGGCCAGCCGGCCCGCCAGGCGCGGGCCAGCGCGCCGAGCGCGGCCGCGCCGCCGATGAGCGCCAGGATCACGCCGGCCA
The DNA here is from genome assembly GCA_016789165.1 of Anaerolineales bacterium. GTDB lineage: Bacteria > Chloroflexota > Anaerolineae > Anaerolineales > UBA6663 > SpSt-583. The sequence continues at coordinate 1,373 of JAEURL010000103.1, forward strand.
GGTTGTTCTCCAAACCGGCGGCCAGCAGGGCCGGGAACAAGCCGGCCACCAGGGCATGCGGCAGCGCCGCCCAAAGCGCGTCCCGAACCGTGCCCGGCCGGCCGTCATCGGTGGCGGCGGCCAGCTCGTTTCCCAAGAGCGAGGTCATCAGCCCCTCCCGGCCGGTGCGTTCGCGCCACTGCTCGCGCAGGGCCGCCGCCGGCAAGTCCCGCAATTCCCGCCCGGCCAACTGCAACAGCGCCCAACCGCCGCGCGCAGCGGCTTCGGCCACGGCCTCCGCCCACACCCCCTCCATCTCGGCCGCGTACTCCGCCCGGAAGCGCGCTGGATACAGCCGCAGCAGCCGGCGATAAACGCCCACCAGCCAGCTGGGTGTGCCAGGGCTCACGACTGGACCTCCAGCATCCGCCGCCGGGCGGTCTGCACCAGCTCCTGCAGGCGGGCCAGCTCCAACCCCAGCAGCTGCCGGCCGGCCTCGGTCAGCATGTATGCCTTACGCTCGCGGGCCGTGTCGTTGGCCTGCGGATCATCCACCCGGCGGATCAGGTCCTGCTCCAACAGCCGCCGGAGGGCGCCGTACAATGTGCCGGTGCTGAGGGCCACGCGATCCTGGCTGAGGGCCTGGACGTCTTTCATGATGGCGTAACCGTGGCGCGGGCCTGGCGCCAGGCTGAGCAGGATGAACAACGTGGTTTCAGTCAGCGGCAGATCGAAAGAAGGCTGGGACGAAGAAGACACGCCGGCTCCTGATAGGTCATGGGTCTATATGTCGTACAACGACATATTAAACAACGGGCGGCCGGCCGTCAAGGGATAAAGGTCCTCCCGCGCCTGTCACCTCGGCCGCCGAAGCGCATCCTACCTAAACCACTTCCACGGGCCGCTGGTCCGGGATCTCTTGGGAGCCACGCATGACCGCCTTCATCGAACCGCCGGCCCGCCTGCCCTGGTGGCTGCGCCTCAGCCTGTGGTACGCCCGCCGCGCCGCCGGGACCGACCTGCTGATCGGCCGGCTGTTGGCCTGGTATCCGCGCGCGGCGGTCAGCTCCGCCGTCCTGGAAACCCTGGTCGCGCACCCGGAGGGCCGCCTCGAGGCGCGCCTGCTGCAATTGGTGCGCCTGCAGGTCTCGTATGCCGCGGCCTGCCCGTTTTGTATTGCCATGAATGGGGAAGACGCCGACCAGAACGGCCTCACCGCGGCCGAGATCGCGGCCCTGCGCGGGGAGGCCCCGGCCAGCGCGGTGGCCAGCTTCTCGCCGCGTGAGCGCGCCGCGCTGGCCTACGCCCGGCACATCACGGCCACGCCGCTCAAATTCCCGCCGGAGGTGATCGCCGAAGTGCGCCGGCACTTTGCCGAACGCGAGATCGTCATCCTGGCGACGACGGCGGCCCAGGTCAACTACTGGACCCGCCTGATCCAGGCTTTGGGGGTCCCGCCAGCCGGGTGAGCGCCGGCCGCCAGAGCGAGGGATGCAGGCCGAGCGCGGCCGCGAACATCAACGCGCTGACGGCCAGCAGGACGGGCGCGGCCTGAAAGACGCCGGCCAGCAGGCCGGCCGCCAGGAAGTAGAGGTGCGAGACGAGGGGCACCCAGACAGCCGGCGGCTCGGCCGGCGCCCGGTCAAAGCGGGGCCGCTGCCAGGCCACCAGCCCCAGCGCCGCCGCCAGGGTCAGCGCCACGGTCGTTTCGTACAACGCGCGCGGGACGACAAACACGATCAGGGCGTTGGTGGCCAGCACGCCGACCAGGCCGATAACCACGGCCGCCCCGGGCGCCAGCCAGGGCGCCGCCGGGTGCCGCCAACGGTCGGCCAGGCGCAGGCCGGCCGAAAACGAGCTCACCACCCAGAACCAGGCCCAGAAGTTGGCCCACGGCACGCCGAAGTACTGGCGCTCCAGGCCCATCCCCCAATCCCACATCCCCAAGCGGATCGCCACCGCGTCCATGGCCAGGTCGATGTTCAGGGCCAGCAGGCCGTCCAGGATCGGGCGCGCCCACCCGGGCAGGCCGCTCCCGTCCGAGACCAACCGCACGCTGTAGATGATGCTG
>JAEURL010000131.1 GCA_016789165.1 Anaerolineales bacterium
AGGATGGAGTCGACCTCGTCGACGATGGCGTAGTTCAGCCCGCGCGACACGCGGTCGGCCACCTCGTAGACCATGTTGTCGCGCAGGTAGTCGAAGCCGAACTCGTTGTTGGTGCCGTAGACGATGTCGCAGGCGTAGGACTCGCGCCGCGGCACCATGCGCAGCTGGTGCTGGTCCTCCTGGGCGGCCTCTTTCTCCGGGTCGAAGATGAAGGCCTTCTGGGCGCCGTCGGTGCGGTGGGCGTCCTGGAGCACGCCCACCGTCAACCCCAGGAAGCCGTAGACCGCGCCCATCCAGCGGGCGTCGCGGCGGGCCAGGTAATCATTGACGGTGATGACGTGCACGCCGCGGCCGGTGAGGGCGTTGAGGTAGGTGGGCAGGGTGGCCACCAGGGTCTTGCCTTCGCCGGTGCGCATCTCGGCGATCTTGCCCTCGTGCAGCACCATGCCGCCGATCAGCTGGACGTCGTAGTGGCGCTGGCCGAGGGTGCGCATGGCGGCTTCGCGCACGGCCGCAAACGCCTCCGGCAGGAGCTCGGCCAGGGCGGACCGCTCAGCCTCCAGGCGCTGCTTCTCGTCGGAGATGCCGCGCGCCGCCTCGGCCAGGCGCTGCTTGAAGTGGTCGGTCTGGGCGCGCAGTTCGGCGTCGGTCAGGGACCGGAACTGCGGCTCCAGGTCATTAATCCGCGCGACGACCCGGGAATACCGTTCGATATCCTTTTTGTTGGGGTCGCCGGCGATGAACTTAATCAGATTGCGAAACATCGCGGGCTATACCTTTCTGTTGACAGAAAAATTATAGCATGTGGGGTTGGCCACGGATGAGAAGCGGATAAGCGGACTAGAACGGAGGCCGGGCCGGCGCCCTCCGTTTCCATCCGCTTATCCGCTTTGTGCGCCGCGCAATCCGCTGATCGCCGCGCTCTTATTCGTTGAACATCTCGCCCACACTGCGGCCCTCATGGGCGCGCTTGATGACCTCGCCCAGCAGCGAGGCCACCGAGAGGATGCGCATATTGGGCAGCATCTTCTCGGGTGGCATTGGCACCGTGTTGGTGGTAATGATCTCTTTGATCGGCAGGTTGCGCAGCCGGTCGATAGCCGGCGGGGAGAGCACGCCGTGCACGAAGGACAGGTACACATCGCGGGCGCCGTGCTGCTTGACAATGTTGACGGCCTGCGAGACCGAGCCGGCCGTGTCCACCTCGTCGTCCACGATGATCACGTCGCGGTCCTGGACGTCGCCGATCACGGTCAGGGCGTGGGCGTTGGCGTCGTTGCCGGTGCGGCGCTTCTCCACGAAGGCCATGCTGCAGTTCAAGCGGGCGGCGAAGTTGCGCCCCTTCTTGGCGAAGCCCAGGTCGGCGGTGACGATGACCGGGTCCTTGAGCTGGCCGCGGATCTGGACGAAATAGTCGCTCAGGATGTGGAAGGCGGTCAGCACGTCGCCGGGGATGGAGAAGAAGCCCTGGATCTGGCCGGCGTGCAGGTCCATGCAGATGTACCGGTCCGCGCCGGCCACCTGGATCAGGTCCGCCACCAGCCGGGCCGTGATGGGCACGCGCGGCTGGTCCTTCTTGTCCGAGCGGGCATAGGACAGGTACGGGATGACCACCGTGATGCGCGCGGCCGAGTCCAGGCGCAGGGTCTGCACCGCGATCAACAGCTCCAGCAGGTTGTCGCTGACCGGGGTGGAGGTGGTCTGAATGACGTAACAATCCTGGCCGCGCACGCTGGCGTGCAGGCGGACAAAGATGTTCTCGTTGGGGAACTTGATGACGTCGCGGCCGCTGAGCGGCAGGCCGAGGTAGGCCGCGATCTCCTCGGCCAGCGGCCGGCAGGAGGTGCCTGCGAAGAGCTTGATTTGGCCGTACATCTGAGAGTCGCGCACGTGATGCATACCCGCTCCGGCCTAGTCGGCTTTGGCGTCCATCAGCGCCTGCGCCCAGTCCTCGCGCAGCACGCCCATATAGAGCACGTCGCGGTACGCGCCATTGGCGTAATTGCCCTGGCGCAGCCGGCCCTCGATCTGAAAGCCGACCTTCTGGTAGCTGCGGATGGCGCGCTCGTTGTCGGCGAAGACGCGCAGCTGCACGCGGTTGAGGTTGAGGGTATAGAAGCCCCAGGCCACCAGGGTCTGCATGGCGTCGGTGCCCAGGCCCTTGCCCCACTGGTCGCGGGCGCCGAGCATGATGCCCACCTCGCCCACCCGGTTGCGCCAATCCACATCATGGTAGCCGCATGAGCCAATGTGGCTCCACGGCCCGACGGCGTCGGGCGGTTGGACATCGATGGCCCAGACCTGCTCGTTGCCGGCGTTCAGGTTGCGCTCGAACCAGCGCTCCTCCTGCACCTGGCTGAAGGGCAGGTGGGTATCCAGATAGGAGCGCAGCTCCGGGTCCGCCAGCCACTTGACGAAGCGCGGCAGGTCTTCCTTCTCCACCGGGCGCAAGCGCACGCGTTTGCCGAGAATCACAGGTCGCCTCTTTTCCCCCCGGCCGCAGACCGCTGGGCCGGGGCGGCTTGATCACGACAGCGGGCCGGCCGCCTCCAACAGCTGCCGCACCGCGCCGGCCGGGTCCAGCTCCCGCAGTTGAAGTTTATCCACCGTCTGGGCGAATTGTCCAGGCTCCAATTGGGCGAGCAAACGCTGGTACAAGGCGCCGCGCAGCCGGCTTTCCAGGTCGCCGGCCAGCCGGGCCCGCTCGCGGGCGTTATCCGCGCCGGAGGCCCGCAGGTGGTCCCGATGCCGGTCCAAGGCCCCGGCCAGCTCCTCCAGCCCCTGGCCGTGGACGGCCACGGTCGCCACAATCGGCGGGGTCCAGCCGGCCGCCGTGTCCCGGCGGGCGGCGCTGTGCCCGATCTCGAGCGAGGCCCGCAGCGCGCGCAGCGCCGTTTCGGCGCCCGGCAGGTCCGCCTTGTTCACCACCAGCACGTCCGCGATCTCGAGGATGCCGGCCTTGATGCCCTGCACCTCGTCGCCCAGGCCGGGCGCCTCCACCACCAGCACGGTCTGGGCCGTGCGCGCGATCTCCACCTCTGACTGGCCGGCCCCGACGGTCTCGACGATGACCCGGTTGAAGCCGGCGGCGTCCAGCACCTGCACGGCGTCGGCGGTGGTGCGCGCCAGCCCGCCCAGCGCCCCGCGGCTGGCCATCGAACGGATGAACACCCCCGGATCGCCGGCCAGGTCGCGCATGCGGATGCGGTCGCCCAGGATGGCGCCGCCCGTGAAGGGGCTGGTGGGGTCCACGGCCACAATGGCCACGCTTTCCCCCTGCCGGCGCAGGACCTTGGCCAGTTCGGCCACCAGGCTGCTCTTGCCGGTGCCGGGCGCGCCGGTGACGCCGATCAGATGGGCCCGGCCGGTGTGCGGGAAAAGCGCGGCCAGCGCCGCCTCCGCCGCCGGTGTCTGGTTCTCCACCTGGGTCAGCAGCCGGGCCAGGGCGCGGCGGTCGCCGGCGCGGACCGCGGCCAGGTCGCCCTCGGTCACTCCTTGGCCCACTTGCGCGCGGCCGCCTGCCGCACGGCCGCCACCACCGCTTCGGTGCTCGTGCCGGGGCCGAAGGCTTCGGCGATGCCCGCCGCCTTGAGCGCCGGCACGTCCTCGCCAGGGATGATGCCGCCGATCAGCACCGGCACCTCGCCCTGGCCGTTGGCGCGCAGCAGCTCCAGGAGGCGCGGGGCCAGGGCCATGTGCGCGCCGGACAGGATCGACAGCCCGATCACGTCCACGTCTTCCTGCAGGGCGGCTTCGGCGATCATTTCGGGGGTCTGGCGCAAACCGGTGTAGATGACGTCCATGCCGGCGTCCCGCAGGGCGCGGGCAATCACCTTCGCGCCGCGGTCATGCCCGTCCAGGCCGGGCTTGGCAATCAGCACGCGGATCCGTCGCTCAGTCATGGGGTAAACTGTCCTTGGGGGGCGGGACGGCACCGTCCCGCAGGGGTGGCGCGCGGGATTATACCCCAAGTCTAACTTGCGCTTTCCGGACAGGCTTGCCCGCCATTAACGGAACACATACAATGCCAGCATGTCGCGCGCCGTCAGTGCCACCGAGCTGCGCTCCTCTTCGGCCGCCCCGGCCACCCTGAGCGACCGCCTGCTGGAATGGACGGTGCTGGCCGTCCTGATCGTCACCGTCGCCATCTACGCCATCACCCCCTACCTGGCGCTCACCTGGTGGCGCCAGCCCTTCCTGGGCGCCTTCGTCGAGAAAACCTTCATCTTTAACGGGGTCGGGGATCCGGCCGACCCGGCCTGGTCCGCCCGGGCCGTGATCCCGGACAACAACCAGCTGCTGGCCGTGGACGGCGTGCCGGTGACGGACAGCCAGGGGCTGCGGGCGGCGCTGGCCGGGCGGGAGGCCGGCGACGTGGTGACGGTCACGTCGCAGTCGCAGGCCGGCGTGACCCGCACGGACCGGGTGACCCTGAGCGCCTTCCCGCTGAGCGACCTGATCCAGTTCTTCGTCCTGCCGTATCTGATCGGCGTGGTTTACCTGGTCTTCGGCGGCTGGGTTTTCCGCCTGCGCGGCGGCGAGCCGGCCGGCCGGGCCTTCGCCCTGACGTGCGCCCTGACCGCCATCGTCACCGGCGGCCTGTTTGACCTTTACACCACCCACGTCTTCACCTGGGCCTGGACCATCGCCATCCCCAACATCGGCGCCGCGGCGCTGGTGCTGGCGCTGATTTTCCCGCAGACCGCCAGCCCGGTGGCGCGCCGGCCCCTGCTGCGCCTGATCGGCTTCCTCCCCGGCCTGCTGCTGGCCGGCTACGCCCTGTTCACCCTGTACGCGCCGGGCACCGACCCGCGCGGCTACGTGCTGGCCTGGCGGCTGGGCTATTACTGCCTGGGCGCCGGCCTGCTCAGCCTGATCGGCCTGATGCTGTACCGCTGGCGCTCCAATCCCTCGCCGGTGGTGAGCTCGCAGAGCCGGATCATCTTTTTCGGCACAGTGGCCGGGTTCGCGTCGCTGCTGATCTGGGTGGTCCGGGCCCTGGTCCTCGGGCAGACCCCGGTCTTCAGCGTCCTTTTCAACCTGGCGCCGATCCTGCTCTTCCCGGTGGCCGTGGCTTACGCCATCCTGCGCTACCGCCTGCTGGACACCGACGTGGTGGTCGGCCAGGCCCTGGCCTACGCCGTGATCGGGGCCGTCACGGTGGCCGGCTACAGCCTGATCATCGCCGGCCTGAGCCTGCTGACCGGCGCCGCCCTGCGCGCCGACGACCCCTTCGTCCTGGGGCTGGTGGTCTTCCTGCTGGTGCTGGCCTTCAACCGCCTGCGCGAGCGCACCCAGCAGCTGATCAACCGCGCCTTCTTCCGCGGCTCGCGTTCCTACACCCGGCGGCTGGAGCAGTTTGCGCGCACCGTCACCCAGGCGGCCGGCCTGACCGAGATCACGCTGGCCCTGCAGGACGCCCTGCTGGACGTGCTGCGGCCGGCCCACGTCCACGTCTTCCTGCGCGACCGCTCCAGCGAGGAATACGCGGCCCAGCCGGAGGCGACCGGCCAGCCCACCACCGACCTGCGCTTCTCGGCCGATGGCCCGCTGGCCCTGCACCTGGCCAGCGAGCGGCTGGCGCTGGTGCTCTCGCCCGATCAGCCGCTGCCGGCCCGGCTGACGCGCGAGCGCGCCCGGCTGGCCGTGCTCGGCTCGGCCCTGTTTGTCCCGCTGCCCGGCAAGAGCGGGCTCACCGGCTGGCTGGCCGTGGGGCCTAAGCTCTCGGGCGAGCCCTTCCAGCCCGACGACCTGCGCTTTGTGGACTCCCTGGCGGACCAGGCGGCCCTGGCCATCGAGCGCGCGGCCGTCATCAGCGACCTGGAACGGCGCGTCAAGGAATTGAACGTCGTCAGCCAGATGTCCCAGGCCGTCAGCTTCACCCGCGCCTACGATGACCTGCTGGAGCTGGTGTACGCGCAGGTCAGCAAGATCGTGGAGACCCGCAATTACACCCTGCTGCTCAAGGACCGGCGCGGCGGCGTCCAGGCCGCCTTCGTGGTGGAGAACGACGAGCGCCTGACCGAGCGGGAGGGCAAGCCCGCCGACACGGCCGGCCTGGAGGCCGAGGTCCTGCGCACCGGCCAAAGCATCCGCGCCGACGATTACACCGAGGCCTGCCACCGGCGTGGGGTGACGCCCGGCGCCAAGCTCTTCCGGGCCTGGCTGGGCGCGCCGCTCAACGCCGGCGCCGAGACCCTGGGGGCCCTGATCGTGGCGGCCGCCGACCCCACCGTGATCTTCAGCGATGACCAGGCCAAGGTGGTGGCCACCATCGCGGACCAGGCCGCCTCGGCCCTCACCCGCGCCCGGCTGCTGCAGCAGGCCGAGCAGCGTGCCCGCCAGCTGGCCACCCTGAACGAAGTCAGCCTGACCATCGCCTCCACCCTGGAGCTGGACCCCCTGCTCCAGCGCATCGTGCAGAGCGCGGCCAACATTCTGAACTGCGAGGCCGGCAGCCTGTTCCTCACCGACCCCGACACCGGCGAATCGGTCTTCCGGGTGGCCACCGGGCCGGTGGGCCAAAACCTGGTGGGCATGCGGGTGGCGCCGGGCCGGGGCTTTGTGGGCGAGGCCATCGAGAGCGGCCGGCCCGTCATCGTCAACGACGCCCAATCCGACCCGCGCTGGTTCCGGGGCACGGACCAGAGCACGGGCTTCATCACCCACGCCCTGATCACGGTGCCGCTGCGCTACCAGGGCCGGCCGATCGGGGCCATCCAGCTGATCAACAAGCGCGACGGGGCCCCCTTCGACGACGACGACCAATCCCTGCTGATCGCCTTTGCCACGCCGGCCGCCATCGCCATCGAGAACGCCCGGCTGTTTACCCAGACCGACCAGGCCCTGGCCGCCCGCGTGGAGGAACTCTCGGTCATGCAGCGCATCGGCCGCGAGCTGAACACCACCCTGGACACGGACCTGGTGGCCAACATCACCCTGAGCTGGGCGATGAAGAACACCGGCGCCACGGCCGGCTGGGTGGGGCTGGCCTACGAGAAGGCCCTCGCCATCATCGAGTGCGAGGGCTACGGCGCGGCCGAGGCCCGGCTGCGTGCCGAGGCGCCGGCGCTGGACAGCGGGCTGGCCGCCCGGGTGCTGGAGGCCGGCGAACCGGTGCGCGTGCCCGACACGCACGCCGAGCGGCCGGCGCTCTTCCGGCTCGACTCCACCCGCTCCCTGCTGGCCGTGCCCATCAAACGCGAGGGCCAGGCGGTGGGGCTGGTGGCGCTGGAGAGCATCCAGCCCGACCACTTCAC
>JAEURL010000178.1 GCA_016789165.1 Anaerolineales bacterium
GGCGTCGGCGGCGGCCGCGGCGGCGGTGCCGTCCTGCGGGCAGATGATCAGGACTTTGACGCCCTGGCTGATCAGGGCCTCGACGTTGGCCTTCTCTTTGGCGCTGTCGCCCTGGCTGAACAGGATCTGCACGTCATAGCCGGCGGCGGTCAGGGCGTCGCGGAAGCGGGTCTCGTCCTGGATCCAGCGCGGCTCGTCCTTGGTGGGCAGCACAATGCCGACCGCCAGTTTTTCGCCGGAGGGGGGCTGGGTGGCCTGCGGGGCCTGGGTGGCCGCCGGAGCGCAGGCCGCCAGCAGCGTGGCCGCCAGCAGCAGCACGGTCAGCACCGTGTTAAGCGAGCTCTTCTTGAGCATCTTCTTATCTCCTCAACTTGAATCTCTGGGTCTTGCTAATCGAAAGCGCGTTGGCAGATGATGGGCGGGCTGGGTGGCGATCACCTCCTCTCTAATAGCCGCGGGGCGGCGCCCGCTAACGGCGGGCGGCATCCGGGTGGCTGAGTGAGCCGAGCGTGTCCTCAATCACCTGGCGCACAGCCGCGGCGTCCAGGTCTTTCTTGTCCAGATAAGCCACCGCCCCGGCGCTGAAGCCGAGCCGGCGGAACTCCTGATCCGGGTAGGCGCTGATCAGCACCACGCGCGTCTCGGGCGAGAGCGCCTTGAGCCGGCGCGTGCACTGGATGCCGTCCTCGTCGTGGAGCACCACGTCAATCAAGGCCAGGTGCGGGCGGACCCGTTCGGCCACTTCCAGCGCCACGGCGATCTCGCCGGCCTCGTACAGGCGGCAGGACGGCTGGGTCTTGCCGATCAAGCGCGCCATCTGCTCCCGGTAGCGCGGGTTGTCGTCCACCAGCAGCACGGTCAACACGTTGCTGGGCTGGGCCTCCGCCGGTAGGCCGGGCTGCTCAGGCTCCCGCAGCACCTCGGGAAAGCGGGCCGCGAAGGTGGTCGCCTCCAGCCGGCTGTCCACGCCCAGCGCCCGGTACAGGCTGGTCAGATGGTTCTCCACCGTCTTCACGCTCAGGTCCATGGCCTGGGCGATGCGCCGGTTGTCGAAGCCCTGCGTCAGCAGCCGCAGCAGCTCGCGCTGCCGGCGGGTGAGGGCCGGCACCGCGCGCGGCGCCGCCGGCTGGCGGTGGACCAGCCGGTCCACCAGCGGGCCCGAGATCCAGCGCTCGCCCGCCAGCACCCGCTGCACGGCCAACTGCAGGTCCGCCAGCGGCTGATCCTTCAGGTGGTATCCGTCCACGCCGGCGCCCAACAGACCGACCACGTAGGCCTCGTCGGCGTAGGCGCTCACCACCAGGATTTTCAGCGCCGGGTGCTCGGCCTTGATCTGGCGCACGGCGCTGACCGGCTCGAAATCGGGCATGGCCACGTCGATCACCAGCAGATCCGGCTGCACGCCGGCCAGGATGGCGGCCAGCTCCCGGCCATCCCCGACCTCGCCAACCACCTCCAGGTCCGACAGGCCCATCAGGGCATTCCGCAGGCCGGCTCGGACGACGGCGTGGTCATCCGCTAACAGAACATGTGTTGTGGGCATGGCTGGACTATGCTCTTTATTTACCAGAATTACCAATTCCGGTCATTGGGGGATGCCCCCAGGGGGGTTTCCCTTAACCCATTCGGCGACAATTCGGACATAAAAGGCCGCTCTGCCGTTGGGCGCGGATCTGCCCTGAAAAGCCGGCCAGACATATTGTGGGCAAGTGCGCCTGCGAGTATCATCATCGGCAACATGCTGTCCTTAATAACCTATCACCTTCGCCGGGGTTTGCTGGGGCTGTGTCTGGGCGCGCTGCTGGCCGGCTGCGCGGCGCCGGCCGCCCAGCCGCGCGGCAAGATCGCCTTCCTGCTGCCCGAGACCAAGACCACGCGCTACGAGTCGCATGACCTGCCGAACTTCCGCGCGCAGCTGCAGGCGCGCGGCTTTGACGTGGCCAACAACCTGATCTACAGCAACGCCAACCAGGATGCGGCCGCCCAGCAGCAGCAGGCCGAGGCCGCGCTGACCAACGGCGCGCGCGTGCTGGTGCTGGACCCGGTGGACTCCAACTCGGCCACCGCCATCGCGGAGCTGGCGCGGGCGCGCGGTGTGCCCGTCATCGCCTATGACCGTCTGATCACGGGCTCGGACGCCGTCGATTACTACGTCTCGTTCAATAACCGCGAGGTCGGCCGGCTGCAGGGCGAGGCCCTGGTGGCCGCCCTGGCCGGCGTGCCGCAGCCCACCATCGTCATGCTCAATGGCTCGCCGCTGGACAACAACACCGTGGCGTACAAGGAAGGCGCCTATGCGGCCCTGCAGGGGCGCGTCATCATCGCCAAGGAGTACGATATCCCGGACTGGAGCCCGGACCAGGCCCAGGAGGCCATGGCCCAGGCGCTGACGGCGCTGGGGAACCGGGTGGACGGCGTCTACTCGGCCAACGACGGCATGGCCGGCGGCGCCATCGCGGCCATGAAGGCGGCCGGCCTGGACCCGCTTCCCCCGGTGACGGGCCAGGACGCGGAGTTGGCCGCCATCCAGCGCATCCTGGTGGGCGAGCAGCACATGACCGTCTACAAAGCCATCCATCAGGAGGCGGCCGCGGCCGCCGAGCTGGCTTACGTCCTCTGGCTCGGCCAGACCCCGGACCCGGCCCTCTTCAACGCCCAGGTGGACAACGGCCGGCTGCCGGTGCCGGCCATCTTGCTGACGCCGGTGGCCGTAACGCGCGCCAATCTGGGCACCACGATCTTCGCCGATAAGTTCTGGCAGCTGGCCGACGTGTGCGCGGGCGAGTACGCCGCCGCCTGCGCGCGCGCCGGCCTGCCGCTCAACGAGGCCACCCCATGACCACGCTCACCAAGAATGCGCCCCCGGCCGCCGAGCCGCGGCCGTGGCTGGACCGCCTGCGCCAGCGGCTGGGCCGGCCGGAGTTCGCCTCGCTGCCGGTTCTGGTCGGGCTGGCCGTGGTCTGGATCTTCTTTCAGCTGGCCAACCCCAACTTCCTCACGTCCCTCAACCTGAGCAACCTGGTGCTGCAGATCGCGGCCGTCGGCACCATCGCCATCGGCCTGGTGCTGGTGCTGCTCCTGGGCGAGATCGACCTGTCGGTGGGCGCGGTCAGCGGCCTGGCCGCGGCCGTGATGGCCGTGCTCAACGTGCGCTATGGCGTGGCCGGCGGCCTGGCCGTGCTGGCCGGCCTGGGGACCGGCCTGCTGATCGGCCTGCTGCACGGCACCTGGATCACCAAGCTGCGCATCCCGTCCTTCATCGTCACGCTGGCCGGCCTGCTGGGCTGGCAGGGCGTGCTGCTCTACGTGCTGGGCACCACCGGCACCGTCAACCTGCGCGACCCGTTCATCCTGGGCCTGGCCGGCACCTTCCTCAAGCGCGACCTGCCGAACGGCGAGCTGCTGAGCTGGGTGCTGGCCGCCGGCTTCGCGCTGCTGTTCAGCGCCGGCCAGGTGTGGGAGCGCCGGCAGCGCCTGGCGGCCGGCCTGGCGGCCCGCCCGCGCGGCGTGATCCTGGCGCAGAGCCTGCTGGTGGCGGCCGGCCTGCTGGGGGCGACGGCCATCCTCAACGCGGACCGCGGCCTGCCCTCGGCCCTGATCTTCTTCCTGGGCCTGGCGGCCGTGTTTGATCTGGTGGTGCGCCGGACCAGCTTCGGGCGGCACATCCTGGTCATCGGCGGCAACGTCGAGGCGGCGCGCCGCGCCAGCCTGCACGTGGACGCGGTGCGCATCGCGGTCTTCGGCCTGGCCTCCATGCTGGCCGCCTTCGGCGGCATCCTGGCCGCCTCGCGCCTGCTGGCCGTGCACCAGTCCTCCGGCAGCGGCGACGTGCTGCTCAACGCTATCGCGGCCGCCGTCATCGGCGGCACCAGCGTTTTCGGCGGGCGCGGCGGGGTCTGGTCCGCGGTGCTGGGCGCGCTGGTGATCGGCTCGATCGCCAACGGCATGGTGCTGCTGGCCGCGCCGGCGCCGGCCCAGCTGATGGCCACCGGCGCCGCGCTGCTCACGGCCGTCACCGTGGACGCCGTAGCCCGGCGCGGCCGCGAGGCCGCCGGGGCGTGAAGGAGGCCGGGCCGTCATGAGCGCTGAGCCCCTGCTGACCGCCGTCAATGTCTCCAAGCGCTTCGGCCGCCTGTGGGCGCTGGAGAACGTCACCTTCAGCCTGCAGCCCGGCGAAGTGCTGGGGCTGGTGGGCCGGCGCGCCGCCGGCAAATCCACGCTGCTGCAGATCCTGGCCGGCTATTACCCGCCCCAGACCGGCCAGCTGCTGTGGCGCGGCCGGCCGGTGAAATTCACCGGCCCGGCCGAGGCCCAGCGGCGCGGCCTGCAGCTGGTGCACCAGCGCCCGCTGCTGTCCGACCAGCTGGACGTGGTTCAGAATATCTTCCTCGGGCGCGAAGCGGATTGGCGGGCGCGGCTGGGCTTCCCCAACTTGAGCGAGCGTATGCGCCAGGCCCGGGCGGTGCTGGCCGAACTGGACACGCCCGAGGATCTGCTGAACGAGCGCGTGGACGGCCTGACCGACGAGCAGCGCCAGATCGTGGCGCTGGCGCGCGTGCTGTGCCGGCCGGCGCCCCTGATCCTGCTGGACGATGCCCTGGCCGGGCTGAGCTTTCAGCGCCAGGAGCGCCTGCTGGCGCTCATCCGCCGGCTGGCCGCGCAGGGCACGGCCTTCATCCTCACCAGCGACAACCTCCAGCACCTCTCGGCCGTCACCGGGCGCATTCTGGTGCTGTACGAGGGCCGGCTGACGGCCGACCGCCTGACGCGCGAGTCGACGCCGCGCGAGATCGTGGAGCTGATCGTCGGCTCGGCCCAGAACGAGCAGGTGACGCCCATCATCTGGGCCCTGGAAAGCTACCACCAGGCCCAGCAGCAGGCCGAGGAGCTGCGCCGCAGCCAGACCACCCTGCAGGAGAACCTGCAGGCCCGCGATTCACTCAACCAGCAGCTGCTGCACCGCCTGCGGGATCAAGTGACCGCGCTGGATCAGCTTAACCTGGCCCTGCAGGCCGCCCAGCGCCGGCTGATGACTGAGCGCGAGGCCGAACGCAAGGCCCTGGCGCGCGAGCTGCACGATTCGGTCATCCAGGACCTGCTCAGCTTCAACTACCGGCTGGAGGAGCTGGAGGGCCACGCCGCCGGCGATGCCCAGCGCGCCGAACTGGCCGACCTGCGTGTGGGCATCCGCGCCATCGTGGGCGACCTGCGCCAGCTGTGCAGCGACCTGCGCCCGCCGACAATCGACAGCCACGGCCTGCCCTCGGCCATCCGCTCGCACGCCCAGGATTGGGCGGACAAGACCGGCATCCAGCTGGCCCTGGAGGTGGACGCGCGGCTGGGCCGGCTCCCGGAGGCCGTGGAGCTCTCGGTCTTCCGGATCGTGCAGGAGGCTCTCAACAACGTCCGCAAGCACGCCGCCGCGCGGCGGGTGCGCCTTTCGCTCCAGCGCACCGACGGGGCCAGCCTGCGGCTGCGGCTGGAGGACGATGGCCAGGGGTTGCCTCAGCCCGTGGACCTGGCCAGCCTCTCGGCCCGCAACCACTACGGCCTGTTGGGCATCAGCGAGCGGGTGGCGCTGCTGGGCGGGTCAATGCGCGTGGAATCGCGCCGCCAGGGCGGGGTGGTGCTGAATGTGGAGATCCCCAGCCCGTCGCCTTAGTGAGCGGCGCGACAGGTTTCGCCGTGGCCGGCCTGGTCCCGCACCAGGCCGGCCTTTTTTATCGCCTTTGTCGCGGCCCGAGCGTCTGGTGGAATAGCGACGAACTTCACTAATCGCGGCGCTGACGTTTGGCTAGACTGAGGACGAACCGCTGCAGTTGCTGCAACCTGGGCTCGCGCCCGGCAAGATATCGTGTTCAGGAGGACGTATGACCGCCGAGACCTCACCCCTCTTCGCGCGGATGGCCCACAGCATTCTGGAAGGTGAGCCGGAGGAGGCCGTGCAGTTGGCGAAAGAGGCCCTGGCCCAAGGCATTGACCCATTGGCGGCCATCAATCAGGGTTTCGTCCCTGGCCTGGATGAGGTGGGCCGGCAGTTCGGCTGCGGCGACCTGTTTCTGCCGGACCTGGTGCGCGCCGGGGCGGCCATGAAGGCCGCCACCCAGATCCTCGAGGCGGAACTGCTGCGGCGCGGCGGGACACGCCAATCGGCCGGCGTGGTGGTGCTGGGCACAGTCAAGGGCGACATCCACGAGATCGGCAAGAACCTGGTGGGCACGATGTTCACGGCCAACGGCTTCCAGGTGTATGACCTGGGCGTGGACGTGGCGATCGAGGCCTTTGTGGAGGCGGTGCGTGCCCGGCAGGCCGATCTGGTGGGGGTGTCAGCGCTGCTGACGACGACCATGACCGGCCAGCGCAAGGTGATCGAGGCCCTGGAGCAGGCCGGCCTGCGCGGCCGCGTGAAGGTCCTGATCGGCGGCGCGCCGGTGACGCGCGAGTGGGCCAAGGAGATCCGGGCGGACGGCTACTCCGAAGACGCCGCCGGCGCCGTGAAAGTGGCGCGGTCGCTGCTGGCGCGCAAGTAAGCGGGCGGACGTGAACGGGCGGCGCTGGCGAGCCTGGGCGGCGCGTCCGTCAACGGACATTGGCCACGGAGACAGCGAGCCGCGCTCCCCGGATCAGTCGGCGGCGCGGCGTCTTGGTGGCGAAAGGAAAGCGGGTGAGGCGCTATGTCCATCGCCGCGATTGAAAGCCCCAAGTTCAGCCTGAGCATTCTGTCCGACGCCGAAATCCGGCGCCTGCACACCGCCACGCTGGACGTGATCGAAAGCGTGGGGGTGCGCTTCCCGCTGCCGCATGCGTTGGATCTGCTGGAGGCGCACGGCGCCGCCGTGGACCGCGCCACCCAGGTCGCCAAGATCCCGGGCCACGTGGTGGAGCGGGCGTTGGCCCAGGCCCCGCCGGCCTATCCGCTGGCCGGCCTCGACCCGGCCCTGGATCTGCCGCTTGACGGCCGGCACTCCTACCTCGGCACCGACGGCTGCGGGGTGGAGGTGCTGGACGCCTTCACCGGCGAGCGCCGGCGCTCCACCCTGGCGGACCTCTCCGACGCGGCCCGGGTCGCCGATTACCTGGACGCCATCGCCTTCCACTGGACGCCGATCTCGGCCCAGGATTGCCCGCCCGAGACGCGCAGCCTGCACGAGCTGCTGGCCATCTGGCAGGTCAGCCGCAAGCACGTTCAAACCGAGAGCATCGTCACCGAGCGCGAGGCGCGGGCGGCCGTGGAGATGGCGGCGGCCCTGGCCGGCGGCCGGGCGGAGCTGCGCCGGCGGCCCGTGCTCTCGATCATGCAGTGCACGCTCTCACCGCTGGCCCACGACGGCGGCAGCCTGGCGGCCGGCCTGATCGCGGCCGAGGCCGGCCTGCCGGTGGGCTACATGACCATGGCCTCCTGCGCCTCCACCGGGCCGGCCACCCTGGCCGGCAGCCTGGTGGTGGGCAACGCCGAAGTGATCAGCGCCCTGGCGCTCATGCAGCTGGCCCACCCCGGCTGCCCGGTCTACTACGCCGCCGCGCAGACGGCCATGGACCTGCGCACCGGCGCGTACACGGGCGGCGGCCCGGAGGATTACCTGTTCGGCGCGGCCACCAACCAACTGGCCGATTTCTATCGCGTGCCGCTCTCGATGGGGGCCTTCGCCACCGGCGCCAAGGAGCCCGGCTGGCAGAGCGCCCTGGATAACGCCTTCTCGTCCTTCATGGCGGTCGCCAGCGGCGCCGATATGCTGCTGGGCGCCGGCCTGCTGCACGGCTCGCGCATCCTCGCGTACGAGATGCTGGTGCTGGACGCCGAGATCTGGAGCCTGGAGCGGGCGCTGGGCCGCGGGATCGTGGTGGACGACGAGACCCTGGCCCTGGACGCCATCCGCCAGGTCGGGCCGGGCGGCAACTTCCTGGCGCACAAGCACACCAAACGGCACATGCGCGAGTTGTGGCTGCCGACGTTGTTCGACCGCCGGCCCTACGGCGCCTGGGAGGAGAAGCGTGACGGCGCCCGCGAGTGGGCGGGCGAGAAGGCGCGGGCCATCCTGCGCGATCATCACCCCGCGCCGCTGGACGAGCGGCTGGCGCGGGAGCTGCGCGCCCTGATCGCGGCCGGCGAGGCCCCGGCTGCGGTGCCCGCCTGATCTGATCCGCCCTCCCGAAAGGCGCGCCATGCCCAAGCCGGACCGCCGGGCCCCGGACGAACTGCCTTTGAAGTTGACGCTCCCGTTTGGGATCACGGTCGAGGGCCGCCGCGAACTGGTGCTGGTGATCGCCGGCCTGGTGCTCTTGGTGGTGGTGGCCGGCGGGTTTGGTTTCCTGTTGGGCCAGTATTTCCTGGCGCAGAGCCCGGACTACACCAGCCCGCTGATTGGCCTGGCCGTGCACAGCACCGTGGTGGCCCAGCCAACCTTTACGCCGCTGCCGACCTACACCTCCTGGCCGACCTATACTCCGGCCCCCACCTACACGCCGCCGCCCACGGCGACGCCGATCCCCAGCCTCACCCCGGCCCCCACCGCCACACCCGCGCCGACCGGAACCCCGGCGCCCATCCCGGCGGCCCGCATCCGGGCGCCCCTCTTCAGCGACGGCCCGGTGCCGGCCCAGACCCAGGTCCTGGTGGAATACACCGGCATGCCGCCCGGCAGCCACCTGTGGGTGGTAGTGCAGGTGCCGGGGGTGCGCTCGCCGGGCCTGGTCTTCCCCCAGTTGTTGAGCGGCTTGCCGGATCCGGTCGCCGGCGACGGCACCCGCCAGGTGAAGGCCCAGTTCGGCCGCCTCGGCGATGACGCCGGGGAGGTCTTCAACATCATCGTGCTGCTGCTCGACGAGGCCGGTCACGCGGCCTACCGGGAGTATGCCGCGGCCTGCCTGGCGGACACCAGCCGCTGCACGGGCCTGGCGGTCCCCCTCGGCGCGCAACGGCTCGATTTCGCCACCGTCATTCGGAAGTAGCCGGCACAATCCCGCGCGGCGGAGGGCCTGCCCATGCCTCAGCTTGATCTGTTGTCCCCGGACTTGCGCGATCAGATTCTGGCCGAGGCCTTGGCCCTGCTGGAGGAGCCGGGCGTGCGCGTGCACAGCGCGGCCGCCCAGGACCGGCTGGCGGAGGCCGGCGCGCGGATTACGGGGGAGGTGGCGCGCCTGCCGGAGGCGCTGGTGCGCGGGGCCGTGAGCACGGCGCCGCGCGAGTTCTGGCTGCACGATGCGGCCGGCGCCCCGGTCGTTCACTACGGCGGCGCGGCCGTGCACTTCGACCCCGGCTCGGCGGCTGTGCGCGTGCTGGACCCCGTTACCGGCGAACACCGCCCGGCCGTCACCGCCGACCTGGTGCGGCTGGTGCAAGTGGCCGAGAGCCTGCCGCAGTACGACGCGCAGAGCACGGCCGTGGTCTGTGCCGACGTGCCGGCCGCCATCGGCGACCTGTACCGCCTGTATCTGGTCCTGCTGTATTCGCGCAAACCCGTGGTCACCGGGGCCTTTGCCATCGAGACCTTGGCCGTGATGGCGGACCTGCTGGCCGCGGCCGGCAGCACGCCCGAACGGCCGCGGGCCGTCTTCGACGTCTGCCCCTCGCCGCCCCTGACCTGGACGGCGTTCGCGGCCGAGAACCTGATGGCCCTGGCGCGGCTGGGCCTGCCGGCCGAGATCGTCTCGATGCCGCTGGCCGGCGCCACGGCGCCCGTCACCCTGGCCGGGGCCGTGGTCCAGCACGCGGCCGAGTGCCTGAGCGGGATCACGCTCCATCAGCTCACCCGGCCGGGCGCGCCCATCGTGTGGGGCGGGGCGCCGGCCGTCTTCGACATGCGCCACGGCACCACGCCGTTTGGGGCGATGGAGACGGCCATGATCGACGCCGCCTACGCGCAGGTGGGCCGCTACCTGGGCCTGCCCACGCACGCCTATCTGGGCGCCACGGACGCCAAGGCCCTGGATGCGCAGGCCGGCCTGGAATCAGGCCTGACCGCGCTGGTGGGCGCGCTGGCCGGCATCAACATGATCTCGGGCGCGGGCATGCTGGATTCGCTGGCCTGCCAGAGCGTGGAGAAGCTGGTGCTCGACGCCGAGGCCATCGCCATGGCGCGCCGGCTGCTGGCCGGCATCACGGGGCGCGGCGCATCGCTGGCGACCGAGCTGTTTGCGGCGTTAGGGCACAGCGGGGAATTTCTGGGGGCGCGCCACACCAAGCAGTGGTTCAAGGCCGAGCAGCACCTGCCCTCGCCGGTGCTGGACCGGGCCTCGGTGCGGGCCTGGACGGAGGCCGGCCGGCCGGACAGCGCGGCGCGCGCCGGCGCGCGGGTGGGCGAACTGCTGGCCCGCTATCAGCGGCCGGCCCTGGCGCCGGGCGTGGAGGCCGAACTGGGCCGCCTGGTGCTGGCCGCCGCGCGGCCGGCCGGGCTGGAGCGCTTGCCGGCCTTGGAAGGCATCACTCCGCCGGCACCCGGCTGAGCAGCAGGCGGGCCGACGCCTCGGCGCGCACCGCATACGCGCCGGCCGCGGCCGGCACCAGCGCCGTCTCAAAGCGCCCCAACGTGATCCGCTCGGCGCCGCAGGCCACCTCCGCCGCGCCGTCGATGACGGTCAGGGCGTGGAAGCTCTCGCCGCGCGTCTCCAATTCCAGCGGGGCTCCGTCGACAACCAGGAGCGTCAGCTCAAAGTACGGGCAGCGGGTCAGCGGCGCCTGGCCTGGCGCCGTCACTGCCGGCAGCGGCCTCACCTGGCCGCCGGCCGCCGGGTCCGTGACGGCCACGGATTGCTCCAGGTGCAGGGGCCGGCCGGCGCTGGCGGGACGGTTCCAGTCGAAGACGCGGTAGGTGATGTCCGAGGTCTGCTGGACTTCGTAGACCAGCAGGCCCGGCCCGAGCGCGTGCAGGGTGCCGGCCGGCATGAAGACCGTGTCGCCGGCCTGGACCGGATGATAGACCGCCAGGTCCACCACGCGCCCGCCGCGGATGGCCTCGGCCAGGGCGGCGCGGCTGGTGCCGGGCTGTACGCCCGCGATCAACTGGGCGCCGGCGGCGGCCTCCAGGATGTGCCAGGCCTCGGTCTTGCCGAACTGGCCCGGCCCCTCCATTTGCGCGGCCTGGGCGTCGTCCGGGTGCACCTGCACCGAGAGCCAGGCCTGGCAATCCAGCAGCTTGATCAGCAGCGGGAAGCGCGCGCCGGTGCGGGCCATCACCGGCCCGCCGAGCAGGGCCGGCCCAAGCGCCGCGGCGGCCTCAGCCAGGGTGCGGCCCGCCCACGGGCCGGCCGCGATCCGGTCGCCCTCGTACACCAGCCAGGCCTCAGCCGTGACCGCTTCAGCCGCCGGGTTCAGGCGCCGGCCGCCCCACACGTAGTGGCGGTATTCGGGGATGAGCTGCAGCAGGCTGTCCATGTTTCACCCGCGGATGATGGCCAGCACTTCGTCGCGCTTCTGCTCCATAGTGGCGCGGTCCAGGGCCTCCAGGTTGAGGCGCAGCAGCGGCTCGGTGTTGGAGCCGCGCACGTTGAAGTGCCAGTCTGGGTAGGTGACCGAGATGCCGTCCAGGCGCTCGAGCTTGCCGTCGGCGTAGCGCTCCGCCAGGGCCGCCATCTTGGCCTGGCCGTCCGCCACGGTGGAGTTGATCTCGCCGGAGATGAAGTACTTGGCCTCCAGCGGCGCCAGCAGGCCGGACATGCGCTTGCCGGTCCGCGAGAGCATCTCCAAGATGTACAGCGACGGGATCAGGCCCGAGTCGGCGTAATTGAAGGCCTGGAAGTAGTAGTGGCCGGAGACCTCGCCCCCGAACAGCACGCCCTCGTCCGCCATGCGGCGCTTGATGAAGGCGTGGCCGACGCGCTCCATCAGCGGCGTGCCGCCGGCCGCCTTCACTTCGTCCGGCACCGCCCAGGAGGCGCGCACGTCGTAGACGATTTTGCCGCCCGGTTGTTTGGAGAGCAGGTAGCGGCCGAGCAGGGCGGTCATGTAATCGCCGGCCACGAACTGGCCGCGGTCGTCGATGGTGAAGAAGCGGTCGCCGTCGCCGTCGAAGGCGAAGCCCACCGCCGCCTGTTCCGCCGCCACGCGCTGCTGCAGTTCGGCGCGGTTTTCCGGCTGGAGCGGGTCCAGGCCGTGGTTGGGCAGGTTGCCGTCCGGCTCCAGGTACAGGCCCACCAGCTCCACCGGCAGCCGGCTGTAGACGCGTTTGAGGATCGGGCCGACCATGCCATTGCCGGTGTCGGCCACCACCTTCATGGGCTTCAGGCTGTCGATGTCGATCAGGCCCAGCACCGCCTCCACGAACTGGTCGGAGAGATCCA
>JAEURL010000251.1 GCA_016789165.1 Anaerolineales bacterium
GCCATGAGCAGGAAGCTGTTGAAGAACAGGCCCATCAGCAGCACCAGCTTCGGGTCCCGGCCGACCTCCGGGTGGAAGCGGCGCGAGTAGAGCACCACCAGCCCGCCGGTCAGCAGCACGGCCAGCGCCGCGCTGACGGTCTGCTGCCAGTTGAAGTCCGGCTGCAGCAGCCCCAGCGCGCGCAGGGTCTCCAGGTCCTCCTCGGTCACCACGCGGCCGCGCGTCAGGATCGCCTGGCCGCGCACGATCTGCTTGCCCACCGGCTCCACGGCCTGGGCCGCCGCCTCGCGCGCCGCGCGGGTGGCGCCCTCGTTGTAGAAGCTGTTGGGCACGATCAGCGGGCTGACCAGGGCGATGACGGCCTGGGTTTGGGCCTCGGATAGATCCACGCTCACCCGCAGCGGCAGGGAGCGCCGCACGTCGGCCAGTTGGTCGGCGCGCACCGGGCTGCGCATCACCTGCCCGAGCACGGCCAGGGCCTCGTTGCGCACCACGGCCCAGCGGGCGCTGTCCAGCCCCAGGATCAGGTCGGCGGTCTCGGTCGTCAGCGGGGTATCGCGCAGGGCCAGCAGGTCGGCGTGCTGCTGGTCGGCGCTGGCGGACTCGTCCGCGCGCACCGTCTCCACATAGGCTAGGGCGTCGCGCAGGATCTGCACCTGCTGGCGGGCGGCGTTGCCATCCGGGGGGTCGTAGATATCGGGCACGGCCGCGGCGGCCGCCGCCCGCGCGGCGCTGGTCTGGATGTCGCTGGTAAAGCTGACCGAGCGGGGCGCCAGGATGTCTTGGCTGGCCGGCTCACCGGCCCGCAGGTTGAGGGTGCCGAGGGTGTTGAAGGGCAGCGCCAGCAGGCCGGCCGCCGCCAAAATCGAGGCGAGCGTGATGATCCAGACGATGATCCACCGCCCGGTGCCGGTCGAGCGCGGGGAAGAAGGGGCGTCCATAGGATTGACGATTGCCGGCGGCGCCGGGCAATCCTCAATCAGCTCAGCAGTTCGCGGACGATGTCGTTGACCAGTTTGCCGTCGGCGCGGCCCTTGGTGCGCGGCGTCAGGAGCTTCATCACCGCGCCCAGCTGCTTGAGGTCCGTGGCGCCGGCCTCGGCGATGGCCGCCCGCGCCAGGTCCGTCAGTTCAGCGCGGCCGAGGGCCTGCGGGAGGTAGCCCTCGATCAAGGCCAGATCGCGCTGATAATCCGCCACCAGATCCAGCCGCTCGGCTTTCTGCGCGTCGGCGATGGATTCGCGCCGGCCCTTGGCCTCTTTCTGCAGCAGCGCCAGCACCTCGTCGTCGCTCAGGGTCGTCTGCCGGTCCACTTCGGCCTGCTTGACGGCCGCCAGCAGCACGCGCAGCGCGGCCTTGCGCGGCTCGTCGCCGGCTTTGAGAGCGGTCTTGAGGTCCTGATTCAGTTGGTCTTTAAGGCTCATGCTCGGGGCGAGCGGCGCTGAGAGGCCGCCGCGCCTGCGGGCAGTATAACACGGCCCCGGCTCAGCCCGGCGGCCAGGCCATGGGCCGGCCGCCCAACACGTGCACGTGCAGGTGGGGCACGGTCTGGCCGGCGTGCGCGCCGGTGTTGATCACCAGCCGGTAGCCGCCGGCCGCCAGGCCGGCTTGCTCGGCCACGCGGTGCGCGGCCAGCAGCAGCGCGCCCAGCAGGGCCTGGTCCCCGGCCTCGGCCTGGGCCAGCGAGGGCAGCGGCTTGACCGGGATCACCAGCAGATGGGTGGGGGCCTGCGGATTGATGTCCTGGATGGCCACGATCTGCTCGTCGCGGTACACCACCTTGGCCGGGATCTCGCCGTCGATGATCTTGGTGAAGAGGGTTTTGTGAGCCATAAGCCTGTGAGCGGAGCGGGTGGGTCAGGGTTGGCGGACGACGGCGTTGTCAAACGCGATCTGGACGCCGCCCTCGTTGAACGTGCCGGCCAGCAGGCCCACGTCGCCGTGGGTCAGCTCGCCGTCGCTGAAGGCGCCGGCCGGCGTGCCATTCACCGTAAAGCTGAGCTGGTCGCCGCGGCAGACGGCCTCCAGCGTATTGACGGCGTCCGGCTCGGTGCGGATGGCGGCCAACGGCTCAAAGTCGCCGGCTGGGTTCAGGTAGGTGCGCTGGTCCTTCACGACCTTGCCGGCGGCGTAATAGCCGTCGCTGCTGATCAGGAAGAAGTAAAAGTTGTTCTGGTCGCCCGTGCGCGTGTGACGGCAGATCAGGCCGAAAGCGTTGTCGGCCGGGCCATCAGCGCGCACGGCCTCAGCCTGCACGCGCATGTCGTTTAGGTCCAGGCCGGCCAGCCCCCAGGCCTCCAGGTTGGGGCTGGCCACCGCGATCAGGTAACGGCCGGCGGCGTAGTCGGTGGTGATCTCGGCGCCGGCGTGCCGGTCCCAGCCGCTCTGCGGGTCGGCGAAGTCGTCTTGCAGGATCACGCCGTCGGCGCGCGGGGTGGGCTGGGAGGTGGCCGTGCAGCCGGCCAGGAGCGCGCCCGCGATCAGCGCCCCGGCCAGCCAGCGGCGGGCAAGGTGAATGAACATGGCCGGCATTCTATCATCACCCCCGGCCGGCCCGCGTTAGGGCAGCAGGGCCAGCGCCTTGAGGGCCAGGTTGCCGTACGGTCCGTCCGGGTCCAGGGCCAGGGCCTGGTTCAGGGCCGCCTTGGCCTCGACGGTCTTGTTCTGGATGGCGAAGAACAGCCCGAGATGGTAGTGGCCGCTGGCCAAGTTCGGATCAAGCTGCAGGGCGTGGTCCAGGCTTTTGCGGCCGTTCACCAGGTCGCCGGAGACGACCAGGGCGTAGCCGAGCGCGTCGTGCGCCGAGGCGCTCTCCGGGTTGAGGCCCACGGCCATGCGCGCGGCCGGCAGGCCCAGTTCGGCCACCTTCCATTCGTAATCCACGTGGAAGCGCGCCAGCAGCAGCCAGAACTGCGGGTCCTGCGGGGCCTGGCGGACGGCCTCGGAGAAAGCGGCCTCGGCGTTGACGAGATCGTTCTGGGCCGCGTAGGCGCCGCCGATCTCGGCCAGGATCGCGGGGTTGGCGGGGTCCAGCCGCTGGGCGGCCTGCAGATAGGGCAGCGCCTGGGCGGATTGGCCCAGCCGGCGGAAGTGCAGGCCGAACAAATACTGCGCCAGCGCCGAGTCAGGCGCCAGCCGCACAGCCTCCGCATAGGCGGCCGCCCCGTCCTGGCCCTGCGCATCCTGGGCCAGGCCCAGGTAGGCGTGCGCGTCGGCGTAGGCCGGGTTGAGGGCCACGGCCTGGCGGAGGGCGTGTTCGGCCAGGGCCCACTCCTCCAGTTGGATCAGCTCGTAGCCCATCCGCCCGTACAGGTAGGCGGGGTCGGCCTGCTCCAGGCCGGCCTGCACAGCGCGCAGGAGGTGTTCGGCGCGCGCCGAGAATTCGGAGGGCAAGACGGTGACGGCGCTCAGGCGCGCCGCGGCGTCGGCCGGCGCGGTGGCGGTGGTGAGCAGGGCCAGACGATAGAGGATGGCCGGCGAGGCGGCGCCGCCCTCCACCCGGCGGTTCAGGGTGGCGATGGCATCCGCATAGCGGCCGGCCGCCTCGTAGGCGTCGGCCAGCCGGCTCAGCAGAGTATCGCGGCCGGCCGCATCCGGCAGGTCCGCCAGGGCCTGCTCCCACTGCGCCAGCGCGGCCTCGCGGTCGTCCTGGCCGAAGTAGGCGTCGCCCAAGGCGGCGCGCAGGGCCGGGCTCCAGCCGTTCAGGACCGCGGCCCGCTGCAGCCGGGCCGTGGCCGAGGCATAGCGGCCGGCCGCCAGGTCGGCCAGGCCGGCGCGATAGACGACGAAGCCGTCATAGGGCAGGCGTTCGGCGGCGTTGCCGAGCGCGTCCGCGGCGGCGGCGTAATCCTGGGCTTGGGCGGCCTGTTCGGCGCGGCGGAAAGCGGCCGGCACGGCCAGCGGCAGCGCGCTGGGGCTGAGCAGCAGCAGGAGCAGGAGGGCGACCGCGCCCCGCCGCAGGGCGGCCTGGTGCGCGGCGGTCACAGGCTGAGCAGCTGGCGGACGTGCGCGCGCACTTCGTCGGCTTTAAAGGGCTTGCGGAGAAAGACGGCCACAGCTTGGAGCGAACCGATCAGGCGGTGCACGGGCTCGCCATGGGCGGTGAGGACGATGACGGGGATGGGCCGCAGCCGGCCCGTATCCTTGAAGTGCTCGAGGATCTGCCAGCCGTGCATGTCGGGCAGGTCAATGTCCAGGAAGATCAGCTCGGGCAGTTCGGCCGCGAGCTGGGCGATGGCCTGTTGGCCGCTGGCGGCGTTGGCGACGTCTAGCGGCAGGCTGCTCAGCGCGATCTTGAGCAGCTCAAAGGCGTTCCGGTCGTCCTCGACGACGAGCACACGATGGAGGGCGGACACGCAAATCTCCTTCTGCTGGGGCGTCCGCATTATACAATGCGGATCCTGTCCAAGAGGAGGCCGGCCATGCAGCGTCACATCTATTCCAGCGGCGCGCCCTGGGAGCCGATCGTCGGCTATTCGCGCGCCGTGCGCGTCGGCGCCTTCGTCTACGTCGCCGGCACCACGGCCACCGGGCCGGACGGCCGGGTGATGGGCGCGGGCGACGCCTATGCCCAGACCCGCCAGGCTCTGCTGAACGTGGAGCGCGCCCTGGCCCTGGCGGGCGCCGCCCTGGCCGACGTCGTCCGCACCCGCCTGTATGTCACCAACATCGCCGACTGGGAGGCGGTGGGCCGCGCCCACGGCGAGGTCTTCGGCCGCATCCGGCCGGCCACGGCCATGGTCGAGGTCAGCCGGCTGATCGACCCCGCCATGCTGGTGGAGATCGAGGCGGACGCCGTCATCGCCAGTCTGTGACAATTTGCCCGGCGAAAGGCTCCGAAAAACACGCGCCGGCCGCCGCGTGGATGCTATAATCAGTCAAGAATGACCGCCGGTCATTATTCCGGCCGGCTTGCCCAATCCTGCCACAACCGAAGCATCGCGCACAAAGGAGGCTGCCTTGAACGTCGTCGTCTGCGTCAAGCAAACGCCGGACTCCGCCGCGAAAATCGCGGTCGAGAACGGCCAGGTCACCTGGGATGCGGGCCTGGTGCTCAATCCCTGGGACGAGTACGCTGTGGAAGAGGCGATCCGGTTGAAGGAGAAGCACGGCGGCAAGGCCACGGCGCTGTGCCTGGGCCCGGAAAGCGCCAAGGAAGCCCTGAAGACCTGCGTGGCGATGGGCTGCGACGAGGCGATCTTGATCGCGGATCCCGTCCTGGACGGCTCCGATGCGCTGGCCACAGCCTACGTGCTGGCGTTGGCCATCCAGAAGGTGGGCGCCGTGGACGTGGCCCTGTTCGGCAAGCAGGCCATCGACGGCGACACCGGCCTGGTGCCGATCGCGGTGGCGCGCCGGCTGGGCTGGGCGCCGCTGACCTACACCGTGCAGATCGCCGAGATCGACGCCGGCGCCAAGACCATCAAGGCCCTGCGGACGCTGGAGCAAGGCAAGCAGGTGGTGACGGCCAAGCTGCCGGCCGTGGTGGGCACGGTCAAGGAGATCAACGAGCCGCGCTACCCGTCCTTCATGGGTATCCGCAAGGCGGCCAAGGCCAACATCGCCGTGTGGAAGGCGGCCGATCTGGGCGCGGACGCCGCGCGGGTGGGGACGGCCGGCTCGGCCGTGCGCTGGCCCAGCATTTACCCGCTGCCGGCCCGCGAGGGCGCGGTGGAGCTGCTGGACGGCTCGCCCGAGGAAGCGGCCGCCAAGCTGGCCGATAAGCTCATCGCGGAAAAGGTGATCTAGCCATGGCCACCAAGCTCTGGGTCTTCATCGAACAGTTCAAGGGCGTGATCGCGCCGGCCTCCCTGGAGGCCCTCGGCGCGGCGCGCACGCTGGGCGGCGGCGTCACGGGCCTGCTCTTCGGGCAGGGCGTGGGCGACCTGGCCCAATCTGTCATTGCCCACGGCGCGGACGAGGTGCTGGTGGCCGACGACGCCAGCCTGGCTGATTTCCGCGTGGAAGCTTACGCCGCGCTGCTGGTGAAGCTGGCGCGCGAACACGCCCCGGCGCTCCTGCTGGCCGGCGCCACCACCGCCGGACGCGATCTGTTCGGCGCGGCGGCCGTGGACCTGGAGGCCGGCTGCCTGGCGGACGCGGTCGGCGTCAAGCTGGTGGGCGGCGTCGTGCAGGCCGTGCGGCCCGTCTACGCCGGCAAGCTGCTGGCGGACGTGACCTTCGCTTCCGGCGGCAAGCCGCAGCTCGTCACCCTGCGTCCGCGCGCCTTCCCCAAACCGGAGCCGGACGCCGGCCGCACTGGGACCGTGACCAGCGTGGCGCCGGCCCTGGCCGAGGACGCCATCGGCGTCAAAGTGCTGGACTACGTCATCGAGCAGGGGCAGGTCAGCCTGGCCGACGCCAAGATCATCGTCAGCGGCGGCCGGGGCGTGGGCGGGGCCGAAGGCTTCGGGCCGGTGCGTGACCTGGCCCAGACCCTGGGCGGCGCCATGGGCGCCAGCCGCGCCGCCGTGGACGCCGGCTGGATCCCGTACGCGCACCAGGTCGGCCAGACCGGCAAGACCGTGGCGCCGGACCTGTACATCGCGGCCGGCATCTCCGGCTCCATCCAGCACCAGGCCGGCATGCGTTCGTCCAAGGTGATTGTGGCCGTCAACAAGGACCCCGAAGCCCCGATCTTCAAGGTCGCGCGCTACGGCGTGGTCGGCGATCTGTTCAAGATCCTGCCGGCGCTGACGGCGGAGTTCAAAAAGCGGCTGGGCAAGTAGCACGCCCAGGCGCGGCACAGCAGCATCCGGGGCGGTCGGCGCGGAGCCGGCCGCCCCGGTTTTGTTTTTAGGTGTATCCTCAGTCCATTCTGCCCTCGGGGAGCGCCCATGAACCTCGCCACACCGGACAACCTGACCGTCGTCGATCATCTGCTGACCACCACGCGTTCGGTGCGCCGGCGCCTGGACTTCAGCCGGCCGGTGGAGCGCGCCGTGATCGAGCGCTGTCTGGCGATCGCGGTTCAAGCACCCTCCGGCTCCAACCGCCAGACCTGGCATTTTGTGATCGTCACAGACCCGGCCAAGAAGGCCGCTATCGGCGGCTACTACCGCCAGGCGTTTGCCGCCTACCTGCGCGGCCGGGCCAGCCTGCCGCCGGCCGGGCGCGCTTACGGTCCCAGCGCCGAGCAAATGGGCCGCGTGCGCGAGTCGTCCCAGTATCTGGCCGACCACATGCCGGAAGCGCCGGTGCTGATCCTGCCCTGCATCGAAGGGCGCGTGGAGGCCCGGCCGCACGTGGAGCAGGCCTCGCAGTACGGGTCAATCCTGCCGGCGGTCTGGTCGCTGATGCTGGCCCTGCGGGCGCGCGGCCTGGGCGCGGCCTGGACCACCCTGCACCTGGTGTACGAAAAGGAGGTCGCGCAACTGCTCGGCCTGCCGGAGGGCATCGCCCAGGTGGCCCTGCTCCCCGTGGCCTATTTCTCGGGCGAGGACTTCCGGCCGGCGGACCGCGTGCCGGCCGAGAACTTCACCCATTGGGACGCCTGGTAAGCCCGGTTTCCGCGAGTCTGACCATGTCCGCTAACCTCTCCCGTTCCACGCCGGCCGGCCGGCTGAACCTGCCGCGCAATGTCTGGGTGGTCACGGCCACCAGCTTCCTCAACGACCTGTCCAGCGAGATGCTGACCACGCTCCTGCCGCTCTTCCTGGCCAACGTGCTCGGGGCGCGCACTAGCGTGGTCGGCCTAATTGAGGGCCTGGCCGAGACCACGGCCAGCCTGCTGAAGATCTTCTCCGGCTGGCTCTCGGATTGGCTGGGCCAGCGCAAGCGCCTGACCGTGGCCGGCTACGCCGTCTCCACGCTCGCCAAAGGGCTGCTGTTCTTCGCCAACGCCTGGGGCTGGGTGCTGGCCAGCCGCTTCGCGGACAAGGTGGGCAAAGGCGTGCGCACCGCGCCGCGCGATGCGCTGATCGCGGACAGCATTGCGCCCGCACAGCGCGGGCTGGCCTTCGGCCTGCATCGGGCCGGCGACACGGCCGGCGCGGTGGGCGGGCTGCTGGCCGCGCTGGCCGTGGTCTGGTTCACCGAGCAAAACGCCACCGTCCTGACCCGGCCCACGTTTCAGCTCCTGGCTGTGCTCAGTCTGATCCCGGCCGGCCTGGCGGTGCTGGTGCTGGCCCTGGGCGCGCGCGAGACCGCGCTGCCGAAAGATAAGCGCGCCGCGCCGCGCTTTACGCTGGCGCCCTTCGACGGCCGCTTCAAGCATTTCCTGGTCGTGATCCTGGTCTTCACGCTGGGCAATTCGTCCGACGCCTTCCTGGTGCTGCGGGCGCAGGCGGCCGGCCTGCCCTTGACCGGGGTGCTCGGGATGATGATCACGTTCAACGTGCTGTACGCGGCGCTGGCGGGGCCGGCCGGCGCGCTGTCAGACCGGGTGGGCCGGCGCCGTTTGCTGCTGGCCGGGTGGTTGGTGTACGCGCTGGTCTATCTGGGCTTCGCGCAGGCCAGCGCCGGCTGGCAGGCCTGGGCGCTGATGGCCGTCTACGGCGTGTACTACGCGGCTACGGAAGGCGTGGCCAAGGCGTA
>JAEURL010000274.1 GCA_016789165.1 Anaerolineales bacterium
CCTGTGCGGCCAGGCCGTGGCCCGGCACATGGCCGCGGCCGGCGGCCCCCGTTCGCCCGGGGCTCCGGGGACAGGCGGCGTGATCATCAACGTCACCTCGCAGGTGGCCGACGTGGCCCAGCCGGACTGCGCCCACTACTACGCCTCCAAGGGCGGCGGCAAACAGCTCACCAAGGCCATGGCCATCGACCTGGCCGCCTACCACATCCGCGTCAACGCCCTGGCGCCCGGCCTGACGGTGACGGCGCTGTCCGAATCCTCCGGCAAGGAGGGCCACTGGAGCTACCGGGCCAAGATCCTGGACCACATCCCGCTGGGCCGGCCGGCCCAGGCCGAGGAGATGGTGGGGCCGGCGGTCTTCCTGGCCTCGGACGAGGCCAGCTACATGACCGGGGCCTCGCTGGTGGTCGACGGCGGCTACACGGCCATCTAACACATGACGCTTCTCCTCACGGGCGCGGCCGGCTTCGTCATGAGCAACGCGGCCCAGCGCTGGCTGGCGCATGATCCGGCCGCGCGGGCCGTGTTGTTCGACGCGGCCCCGTGGGACCCGCTGCTGGAGCGCTTCTTCGCCCCGCAGCGGGAGCGGCTGACCTTTGTGCAGGGCGACGTGCGCGACCCGGCCGCCTGGGAGCGCCTGCCGGCGGCCGAGATCACGCACATCGTCCACGGCGCGGCGCTGACACCCTCGGCCGAACGCGAGCGCGGCGAGCCGCGGGCCGTGCTGGACGTGAACATCATGGGCACGGCGGCCGCCTTGGAGTTCGCCCGCCGCCTGCCGAACCTGCGGCGCTTCATCTACGTCAGCTCCGGCGCGG
Organism: Anaerolineales bacterium; assembly: GCA_016789165.1. Classification (GTDB taxonomy): domain Bacteria; phylum Chloroflexota; class Anaerolineae; order Anaerolineales; family UBA6663; genus SpSt-583. The sequence continues at coordinate 819 of JAEURL010000274.1, forward strand.
TATACGGCGACGCGCCGCCGGGCGAGGCGGCGCTGCCCGTGCCGGAGGCCGGCCGTGTGGCGCCCATCGAGTTGTACGCCATCAGCAAGCTGGCCGGCGAGCAGATCACGCGGCGCTACAGCGACCTGTACGGGTTTGCGGCGGCCAGCGTGCGCTTCAGCGGCGTGTACGGGCCGCTGGATCGGCCGACGCCCGCCCGCTCGGTGGACTGCGTGCCCAAGAAGATCATCAGCGCGGCCCTGGCCGGCCGGCCAATCACCGTGCGGGCGCTGGAGGCCGGCGGCGATTTCATCCACGCCGGCGATGTGGGCGACGCCCTGACCGCGCTGCTGAACGCGCCGGCCTGGGGGCATCCGGTCTACAACGTGGCCTACGGCGAGTTCGTGACTATCGCGGCCCTGATCGACCTGGTGCGCGAGGTCGTCCCCGGCCTGCGCGCTGTGGTGACGCCGGCGGCCGAGATCACGTATGATCCCGCCCAGCGGCTGGCGCGCTGGGCCGAGTACGACCTGAGCCGCATCACGGCCGACACCGGCTGGCGGCCGCGCCCGCTGCGGACGGCCCTGCACGATTACGTGGCTTGGAGGCAGGCCAATGACTGAGCCCTTCCGCGCGGCCTTCACGCGCGATTTTCTGGACGAGGCCGGCGGGCTGGCCTACGGCGACATCGGCCTGGGCCTGCTGGAGGCCGCGCCGGGCGTGGCCCACCGGTTCCTGCCCGAGTACGCCGACGTGATCCCGCCGGCCCAGATCGCGGGCGTGGACGGCCTGGTGCTGATCTATCCGCACGTCACGGCCGCCACCTTCGCGGCCGGCGCCGAGACGCTGACTGTGATTGGGCGCTGCGGCGTGGGCTACGACCGTATCGACGTGGCCGCCTGCACGGCCCATGACGTGGCCCTGGTGAACGCGCCGGACGCCCTGCGCGGACCGACCGCGGCCGGCGCCTTGCTGCTGATGCTGGCCCTGGCCAAGCAGCTCCTGCCGCTGGACCGGATGGTGCGGGAGGGGCGCTGGGAGCGGCGCGGCGCGGTGGCCGGGTGCGAGCTAAACGGGCGCACGCTTGGCATCGTGGGTTTAGGCAACACCGGGCGCGAGCTGGTCCGCCTGGCGGCGCCGTTCGGGATGCGCGGGCTGGCCTACTCGCCGCACGCGGACCCGGCCGCGGCGGCCGGCCTGGGCGTGACGCTGACCTCGCTGGAGACGGTGCTGCGCGAGGCCGACTTCGTCTGCCTGCACTGCCGGCTGACCCCGGAGACGCGCGGCCTGATCGGGGCGCGCGAGCTGGCGTGGATGAAGCCCAGCGCCTATCTGATCAACATGGCGCGCGGCCCGGTGGTGGACCACGCCGCGCTGGTGGCGGCCCTGCAGGCGCGCCGCATCGCGGGCGCCGGCCTGGACGTCTTCCACACCGAGCCGCTGCCGGCCGACGACCCGGTGACGCAGCTCGACAACGTGGTGCTGGCCCCGCACTGGCTGGCCGGCACGCGCGACGTGTTTCGCGACGCGGGCGCCACGAACTGCCGGGCGCTCTTGGCCGCCGCGCGCGGCGAGGTCCCGCCCAACGTGGTCAACCCGGAGGTGCTGGCGCGGCCCGGCTTTCAGCGCAAGCTGGCGCGCTTCCGCGTTGCGTGAGGGGTGGGCCACAGAGACGCGGAGCCACAGAGCCTTCCTGGGGAGACGACTGTCTCCATGGCTGATTTCCGGCTTTGAGGGAGTTGAGGAGCATTGGTATGGCGACCATCGGTTTAATGATTGAAGGGCAAGAAGATCTGACCTGGGAGCGTTTCTTCCAGCTGGCGCAGGCGGCCGAGGATTTGGGTTTTGAGAGCCTATTCCGCTCGGACCACTTGACCGCGCTGGAGGGCTTCCCGGCCCGGCGGAGCCTGGACCTGTGGACGTCGCTGACCGCGCTGGCGCTGCGCACGCGCCGGCTGCGCTTCGGGCCGCTGGTCTGCTCGCTGACCTTTGACCATCCGGCTCTGATCGCCAAGAAGGCGGCGGCGCTGGCCGAGCTCTCCGGCGGGCGCTTTGAGCTGGGCCTCGGCGCCGGCTGGTACAAGGGCGAGCACCGCATGTTTGGCCTGCCCTATCCGCCGTACACGGAGCGGCTGGAGCGGCTGGACGAGGGCGCGCGCGTGATCAAAATGCTGTGGGCCGGCCGGCCCGCGGATTTCACCGGCCGGCACTACGCGCTGGCGCAGGCCGAGACCCATCCCTCGGCGGCCGGCCTGCCCCTGATCATGGGCGGCAAGAACGAGCAGCGCACCCTGCGCATCATCGCCGAGCACGCCGACGAGTGGAACTGCACCTACATCGGCGTGGACGGCTTCGCGCGCAAATCCGCCGTGCTGGATGAGCACTGCCGGACGCTGGGCCGCCAGCCGGGCAGCCTGCGCCGCTCGCTGATGCTGCCCTTCGTCATCGGCCGGGACGCGGCTGAAGTGCAAGCCCGCATCGACGCCCAGCGGGCGATGTTCCCCTCCCTGCCGGCCGACCTGGCCGGCTGGCGGGCGGCCGGCTACGTGGGCGGCGCGCCAGCCGAGGTGCTGGCGCAGCTGAAGGCTTACGAAGCGGCCGGCGCGGCGCGGGTCCTGGTGCAGCACAACAGCCTGGACGATCTGGCCTCGCTGGAGCTGCTCGCCGGCGCAGTCCTGCCCCACTTCGCATGAACCCGGTCGCCCGTTTCTGGAGCAGCCTCAGCCCGGACCTGCGCTGGATCACCATCGCCATCTTCTTCTCCGGCGTGGCCGAGGGCCTCTCGTTCGGTTTTCAGACCCTGTACGTCCAGTGGCTGGGCGCCACGCCGGCCCAGATCGGCCTGGTCTTCGGCGCGGCCGGCCTGGTGACGATTGCCGTCTACGTGCCGGCCGGCTGGCTGGCGGACCGCTGGCGGCGCAAGCCCATCATCCTGGCCGCCTGGCTTTCCACCCTGGTCACCTTTACCTGGCTGGCCCTGGCCCCGGACTGGCGCTGGGCGGTGCCGGGCTTCATGCTCTACGCCCTGGGCTCGTTCTCGCGGCCGGCCTTCTCGGCCTACATCGCGGCCGGCGAGGGCGCGCGCGGCGCTCAGCGCGCCTTCGCGATCACGTCCATCGCCTGGTCGCTGGGCAACATCCTGGCGCCGGCCCTGGGCGGCTGGATCGGCGAGCACTTCGGCCTGCGCCTGGTCTTCGCGCTCTCGGGCGTGGTCTACATCATCTCCACCCTGGCCCTGCTGCCGCTCAGCAATCCGGCCTCCGCCGGCCACCTGAGCGGCGGCAGCCGCTTCCGGCGGTTGTTTGCCAACCGGCAGTTCCTGTGGCAAGTCTTCGCCTTCATGCTGATTGTCTTCGCCATGAACCTGGGCATGATCCTGGCCCCCAATTACCTCCAGGCCGTGAAGGGCATCAGCGTGGAGCAGGTGGGCCTGTTGGGGACGGCGGCGGCCGTGGGGCTGGTGGTCCTGAACTACAGCCTGGGGCGGGTGCGGCCTGAGCGCCGCTCGCCCTTGATCCTGCTGCAGTTGGCCATCGCGGCGGCCCTCGGCCTGTTGCTGCTGGCGCCCCCGGCTATAGCCGGCCAGCTGCCGGCCCTGATCATCGCCGCCTACCTGCTGCGCAGCGCCATGGACGGCATCTGGACGCCGATGTCCGGCCGGCTCAGCCTGTGGCTGCCGCCCGAGATCCTGAGCCTGGGCTTCAGCCTGCGCGATACCGGCGTGCGGGTGGCCATGACCCTGGCGCCGCTGGCCGCCGGCCGGCTGTACGCGCTTGATCCGGCGCTGCCGCTGCAGATCGGCCTGGGCGCGTTGGCCGTCACCGTGCTGCTCACGCTTACCCTGCCCAATTACCGGCCGGCCCCGGCCGAGTGACCGCCGCATGCGCCGCTTCTTCTCGGCCTACACGCCGGATTTTCCATGGTACCTGTTGGCCGTCTTCCTGGCCGGCATCGGCGACGGGCTGTGGCTGCACCTCCAGCCGCTCTACATCGAATCGCTGGGCGCGCGGCCGGAGCAGGTGGGCGCGGTGCTGGGGCTGGCCGGCGTGGCCGTGATCTTCGTCTACCTGCCGAGCGGCTGGCTGGTGGACCGCGGCCGGCGCAAGCTGGTGCTGCAGGCCTCCTGGGCGGTCACCATCCTGGGGCTGAGCGTGGCCGCCGTCGCCCCGGACTGGCGCTGGGCGGTGCCCGGCCTGGCGCTCTACCTGCTGGCCTCGTTTGCGCGGCCGGCGCTGTCCGGGCAGGTGGCGGCCATGGCCGACGCCCGCCACATCGGCCGCGCCTTCGCCATCTCGTCCACGGCCTGGCTGTTGGGCAGCCTGATCTCGCCGGCGGCCGGCGGCTGGATCGGCCAGGCCGTCAGCCTGCGCGCCGTCTATGGCGTCTCGGCCGTGATCTACGTGTTCTCGTTCCTGTGCCTGGGGCGGCTGCGCGCCGCGCCGGCGGCCGGCCAGGCGCGCCTGTTTCGCGTCCGCCACCTGCTGACCCGGCGCGCCTTTGCCCAGCAGCTGCTGGTGATCACGCTCATCACCTTCGCCCTGAATCTGGGCCTGGCGCTGGCGCCCAACTACCTGCGCGCCGCCAAAGGCCTGGCCGTGCAGAGCGTGGGCGAACTGGGGACGGTGGCCGCCCTGGGCAGCATGACGTTGACTCTGCTGGTGGGCCAGCTGGCGGCCGGCCGGCGGCTGGCCCTGCTCGTGCCGCAGGCCGCCGTGCTGGCGGCGCTGGGCCTGCTGCTGGCCGCGCCGCCCGCCCCCGGCGCGATCCATCCGCTGCTCTTCGCCGCCTACTTCCTGCGCGGCGGGGAGGATGCTCTGTGGGCGCCCATCGCCGGCCGGGTGACGGCCAGTCTGCCGCCGGAGGCGCGCGGCCTGGGCTTCGGCCTGCGTGACACGTTCATGCGCGTGGCCCTGGTGGCGGCCCCCTTCACGGCCGGCCAGCTCTTTCAGCGCGGGCCGGAGTGGCCGCTGTACGCCAGCGCCGGCGCCCTCGGCCTGACCATGGTGTTGACGCTGACTCTGCCGCGCCGGCCGGCCCCGGTGGTGGTGGAGCCCTGGACTGACCCCGCGGCCAAGTGAGGGACAATAGCCGCGCTGTGCGCGCCGGCCCGGCGCGGCCGCTTGCGCCGCCAATGTGGAGACGAGTGTGAAGCAGAAGATCATCCTGGACGTTGATACCGGCTTTGACGACGCCGTGGCCCTGCTGCTGGCCGGCCATCACCCGGCGCTGGAGCTGGCGGCCGTGACGGTCTGCCACGGCAATGCGCCGCTGGCCGTGACCGTGGAGAACACACGCCGCGTGCTGGCGGCCGGCGGCCTGGGTCACGTCCCGGTCTACGCCGGCGCCGAGCGCGCCCTGGTGGCGCCGCCGCTCAAAACTGACCCGCTCCAGCACCACCGGTTCGACCTGCCGCCGGCCGCCCGGCCGCTGGAGCGCCAGCGCGCGGCCGAGTTCCTGATCGATTACTACCTCAGCCCAGCCGGCCCGGAGACGGTGCTGGTGCCGCTGGCCCCGCAGACCAACCTGGCGCTGGCCCTGCGCCTGGAGCCGCGCCTGGCCGAGCGCTGCCCGCGCCTGGTGACCATGGCCGGCGCGTACCTGGAAGGCAACTCCACGCCCTCGGCCGAATTCAACATCCTGGCCGACCCGGAGGCCGCGCACATCGTCTTCACGGCCGGCTGGCCGCTGACCATGGTGGGCCTGGAGGTGACGGCGCAGGCCTACGTCACGCCGGCCGACCTGGCCCGGCTGCGCGCGCTGGGCACGCCCTGGGCGGCGCTGGCCGCCGACATCTTCGAACCGCACCTGCGCTGGTGGCAGACCGAGATGAACTGGCCCGGCGGCCAGATTTACGACGCCTGCGCCGTGGCGGCGGTGGTGGACCCGGCCCTCCTGACCACCAAGCCGATGCATGTGGACATCGAATTGGGCGGCGCGTTCACGCGCGGCCGGACCGTGGCGGACGCCATCGGCTGGCACCGTCAGCCGGCCAACGTGGACGTGGGCGTGGGCCTCGACCGGGAGCGCTTCCTGGCTGTCCTGCTGGCGGGCCTGCAATGAAGCGGCGCTGGTCGTCGGCGGCCGGCCTGGCCTCCTTCCAGTCGGCCGGCTATCGCTGGCTGTGGGCGGGCGTCTTCCTGTACGTCATGAGCCTGGTCATCAGCCGGCTGGCCATGGGCTGGCTGGTGCTGACCCTGACGGATTCCGCCTACTGGGTGGGACTGGCCGCCGGCGTGGACGGCGTGGGCAAAATCCTGTTCGGGCTGTTCGGCGGGGTGCTGGTGGATCACCAGGACAAGCGCCGCGTGCTCTGGTATGGCCTGCTGCTCTATGGCCTGCTGGGGGCGGGGCTGGGGGCCTTGATCGAGGCCGGGGCGGTGGGCGTGCCGGCGCTGCTGCTGGTGGCTTTTCTGCTGGGCGGCATCGACTCGGTGCTCACGCCGGCCAGCAACGCCATCGTCTTTCACCTGGTGGGGCGCGAGCGGGTGATGAATGCCGCCGCGCTCAACCTGCTCGGCTTCTACGCGGCCCGGACAGTCGCGGCCGCCGTGGCCGGCATTGTCATCGCCCGCGTCGGCCTCGGGCCGGTCTGGCTGCTGGCCGGGCTGCTGGCGGTCCTGGCCGTCCTGCCGCTGCTGCGCGTGCGCGGCCATTTCATGGCCGCCACGGAACGGCCGCCGTTCCTGGCCGCCCTGCGTGAGGGCTTGCACGCCGCCTGGCAGGACCGCGACCTGCGCCGGGTGCTGGGCTTGAGCGTTATCACTGAGCTGTTCGGTTTCTCGCACTTCGTGCTGATTCCGGTCATGGCCCGCGACGTGCTGGGGGTGGGCGCGGAAGGGTTGGGCTACCTCACCTCGGCCTCCGGGCTGGGCGCCACCCTGGGCACGGCGCTATTGGCCGGCCTGGGCGATATCCGGCGCAAGGGCGCGCTGTTGTGGGGCGGCACTGTGGCGGCGGCCGGCCTGCTGATCGGTTTGGCGGCCTCGCCCTGGTACGCCCTCTCGCTGGCGATCTCGGCCGTCATGGGTTTGCTGCTGGCCGGCTACGATGCCCTGATGCAGGCCATGGTCCAGCTGCTCTCCCCGGACGCCGTGCGCGGGCGGATCCTGAGCCTGTACGTGCTGACCTTCGGGTTTACGTCCGTGGGCGGGTACGTGGCCGGCATCATCGCCAGCGTGGCCGGCGCGCCGCTGGCCATCGCCCTGGGCGGCGGCTTCATGCTGGCCTACCTGGCGGCCGAAGCCCGGCCGCTGGCGCGTCTCAAACCGGGCGCGGAGCCAGCCCCAGCCGACTAGGGCAGGGCCTTAACGTGGCGGGTGAGGACCTCCGCGCCCCGGTCCGTGACTAGCACGGCGTCCTCCAGCCGCACCCCGAACTCGCCTGGAAAATACACGCCCGGCTCGAGCATCAGCACCATGCCGGCCTCCAGGGCGCGCCGGTTGTAGGGCGTGAGGCGCACCTCCTCGTGGGAGGTCACGCCCACGCCGTGGCCGGTGTGGTGGGCGTAGACGGGATAGCCGGCCGCGGCCAGGAAGCGGCGCACCTCGGCGTCGATGTCGGCCGCGATGGCGCCCGGCC
>JAEURL010000297.1 GCA_016789165.1 Anaerolineales bacterium
ACAGCTCCAGGTCGGCCTGGGTCTCCACCTTTTCCGCCAGCAGCCGGACGCCAAAGGGTTTGAACTGCGCCACGAGCGCCGCCAGCTGGTTCGGCGGGACCGCCAGCAGGTCGATCTTCACGTAGCGGGCCAGGCGCAGCAGGCCGTTGACCTGGCTGAAGGCGCTCACGTCGTCCAGGGCGAGCTGATAGCCCTGGCGGACCAGGCCTTGCAGGGCCGTTACCAGTTCGGCGTCGATGGTGATGTCTTCCAGGACTTCCAGCACCACCTGGCGCGGCGGGAACGGGATGGGGATGCGCCCGGTCAGGAAGTTGCGGGTGAAATTGATGAAGGCCGGCTGGCGGCCGGCGAGGTGTTCCAGGCCGATGTTCGAAAAGGTGTTGACGACCACCTGCATGGTGGCCTGATCGCCGTCGTTGAGGCGGCTGCCGTCCGGGGATCGATACAGCAATTCGTAAGCAATCACCTGTTGGTAACGATCAAAAATAGGTTGACGGCCGACCAGGACCTCATTCATACGCAGGCCACCTTTCCCGCGTTATTGTAGGCCTCCGGGCCGGCTATTCAGCTAAAAAGGCTGTGAGCTTTGGCAGTGCCGCGCCGGCCGGCGCGCGCAGGACGAAATCGGCGAGGGCGCTCAGCGGGGTTGGTTGCGGGTTGATTTCCACCAGGGCGGCGCCGTGCCGGCGGGCCTCGCCGGGCAGGGAGGCGGCCGGCTCCACCAGGCCCGAGGTGCCGATGCACAGGAAGACCTGGCAGTGCTGGGCGGCGGCCCAGGCCGCGCTCAGCGCGGCGGGCGGGAGCGCTTCGCCAAACCAGACCACGTCCGGCCGCAAGCGGCCCCCGCAGCGCCCGCAGCGCGGCGGGACCGGGCCGGCCTCCGGCCAGGCCGGCGCCGGCGCCCCGCAGTCAAAGCACTTGACGCGTTCCAGGCTGCCGTGCAGCTCGATGACGGTCCGGCTGCCCGCGCGCTGGTGCAGGCCGTCCACGTTCTGGGTGATCAGGGTGAAACCGGGGAGCGCCTTTTCTAGTTGGGCCAGCGCCCGATGCCCTGGGTTCGGCTCGGCCCGGCGCACCAGGTCCCGCCGCCAGGCATACCAGTTCCAGACCAGCTCCGGGTCGCGCCGGAAGGCGCTGGTGGTCGCCAGATCTTCCGGCTGGTATTGCGCCCATAGGCCGGTCTGCGCGTCCCGGAAGGTGGGCACGCCGCTTTCAGCGCTGACGCCGGCGCCGGTCAGCGCCGTCACCTGGCGGGCGGCGCGCAGGCGGGCCAGCAGGTCGGGCGGCAGGTCGCTCATGGGCCGCGCTGGACGAGCGGCAGATACAGCTGCAGCAGCCCGCTGCCCGGCGAATACTCGTAGGCGCCAATGTCACACTGGCCGAGCCGCGCCACGCCGCGCTGGTCCTGAGCCGGGCAGGTGGCGGGGTTGGCATGGTCAATGGCGGGGCTGCTGGCCAGCAGCGGCTGGGTGGGCGTCTCGCCGCCAAACACGCCGGGCGCGATCAGCCGGGCGTCCAGAGGCGCGGCCACGCTGCCCACCTGGTCATGGTTGACGCCGTTGGTGAAGCCGGCGCCGCCGTTGCTGGCGCCGATCAGGTTGTAGCCGTCCGAGGTCAGCGTGCCGCTCAGGTCGGGTTTGCCGGCCGCCGAGGTGTTGCCGGCCACGATGGTGTTCTCCAGCCGGGTGACGCCGCCCAGGTGCGCCACGCCGCCGGCGCCGCCCAGGCCCTTGGGGCCGCCGCGGCTGGTGGTGCTGTTGCCGCTGATGGTGCTGTTGAGGAAGCTCACCACGCCGCCGTGGACGGCCACCCCGCCGCCGCCGTTGTCGTCCCGGCCGTTGACCTGGTTATTGCTGATGGTGACGTTGGTGAAGGTGGCCGTGCCCTCCTGGTTGCCGAAGCCGCCGCCTGTGCCGTAGGACTTGGTGCCGAAGACGTAGGTGACCAGGTTGTCGATCAGCGCTGAATCCGTGGCGGCCAGGACGCCGAAGTTGGCGACGGCGCCGCCCAGCCCCGAGCTGTTGCCCGTGAACGTGCAGCGGTAAATCGTCAGCGCCCCCTCCGCCGAGTTGCGGACTGCGCCCGCGAAGTACGGGGCGGCATTGCCCGAGAACGTGCTGTGCTGGAGGACGGCCTGACCGCTGTTGAGCAGGCCGCCGGCGTCCTGGACGGCGGTGTTGCCCGCCAGGGTGCTGCCGGTGAAGACCAGCAGGCCGAGGTTGCGCAGGCCGCCGCCGCCCTCGCCGTCGATATTGCTGGTGGCGTTGTTGTGCGTCACGAGGCTGGCGGTCAGGGTGACCGTGCCGGTGTTGTACAGGCCGCCGCCCTCAAAGGCCGCGTTGTCGGCCAGGGTGACGCCGGCCAGGGTCAGGCTGCCGGCGTTGAGCACGCCGCCGCCGCACGAGGCCGGGCAGGTGGTGCCGGACAGCGTGCCCTGGCGCAGGGTCAGGCCCGCGATCTGGACGCGGACGCCGGCCGGGACGTTTACCAGGCGGGTGCTGCCGTTGCCCCGCAAGGTCAGCAGGTTGGCGCCCGGGCCGCTCACGGTGAGGTTCTTTCCGAGCGTGAGCTGGCCGCTGGTGAGGGTGATGGTGGCCGGCGTGGTCAGGCCGAAGGTGATGGTGCCGCCCGGGCACAGGTCGGCCACCAGCTGCCGCAACGAACCGGGGCCGCTGTCGGCGGTGGTGGTGACGACCGGGGTGAGGGAGCACGTGGCCGAGACGGTGGCGCTGGCGGTGTTGTCGGTCAGATCCGACTCGGGCGTCTGGGTGCGGAGTGTGGCGGTGTTGATCACGGCCTGGCCGATGGTGAGATTGGCGGCCAGGGTGGCGGTGAGAGTCAGGCGGGCGCTGGCGCCGGGGGCCAGGTCGGAGAGATCCCAGACGTAGGGGCTGCCGGGGCGGGCGGTGGCCGTGACGCCGCTGGCCGCGAAGCTGGGATTGATCAAGCCGGCCGGCAGGGTGTCGGTGAGGACGAGGCCGGCGGCGGCGGCCGAGCCGGTGTTGGTGAAGGCCAGGGTGAAGGTGACCACCTGGCCGGGCGCGGCCGCCGCCGGCGTCACGGACTTGGTCAGGCGGAGGCTGGCCTGGAAGATCGGGATCAGCTCATAGGCTCCGACGTCGCAGGCCAGGCCCAGCGGGCGCGAGACGCCGCGCTGGTCGAGGGCGAGGCAGGTGGCCGGGCCGGCGTCGACGGCGGAGCTGCCGGGCAGGAGGGTGAGGACGGCCGGCGCGCCGGTGACGGGGCCGAGGTTGAGGGCGGCCGGGGCGGTCTGGGCGATGGCCGCGCAGCTGGCGTCGTCGGCCAGGCTGTTGGCGGCCGCAAAGCCGCCGACGATCAGGCAGTTGGCGCCGGCGCTCCCCCGGGTGAGCAGGACGTTGCTCAGGCTGGCCGTGCTGCCGGCTTCGACCGCGATGTTGCCGGCGGCGGGGGCGGCGTTGAAGGCGAAGGTGGCGTCCTGGGCGGTGAGGGCGCCGAAGAGGGCCAGGCCGCCGGCCGCGACGCTGGCCGTGTTGCTGAGCAGGGACGAGGTGCGCAAGACAAGGCTGCCGGTGTTGTGCAGGCCGGCGCCGGCGTTGAGGGCGGTGTTGCGCAGGAGGGTGCTGCCAGTGAGGGTCAGGGCGCCGGTGTTGTACAGGCCGCCGCCGTCGCGGGCGGCGCTGTCGGCCAGGACGACGCTGGTGAGGGTCAGGCTGCCGGCGTTGAGGACGGCGCCGCCGCAGGCGGCCGGGCAGGCCGGCCCGGAGGCCAGGCCCTGGCGCAGGGTCAGGCCCGCGATCTGGACGCGGACGCCGGCGGCGACGTTGAAGACGCGGCTGGCGGCGTTGCCGCTGACGGTCAGCAGGCCGGCGCCGGGGCCGGTGAGGGTCAGGGAGCGGGCCAGGCTGATCTCGCCGCTGGTGAGGGTGATGGTGGCCGGCGTGGCCAGGCTGAAGGTGATGGTGCCGTCGGCGCAGGTGTTGGCGGCGGCCAGATGCAGGGAGCCGGGGCCGCTGTCGGCGGTGGAGGTGACGACGCTGGCCGGCACGCAGGCAACGCCGACGGCGGCGGTGCTGGTGTTATCGGCCCGATTGACCTCGGCCGTCTGCGTGGATAGGCTGGCGGTGTTGGTGATCGCTTGGCCGGCGGTGAGTGTGTCGGCCAGCGTCGCCGTCAGGGTCAGGCGGGCGCTGGCGCCGGGGGCCAGGTCGGAGAGATCCCAGATGTAGGGGCTGCCGGGGCGGGCGGTGGCCGTGACGCCGCTGGCCGCGAAGCCGGGATTGGTCAGGCCGGCCGGCACGGTGTCGGTGAGGACGAGGCCGGCGGCGGCGGCGTTGCCGGTGTTGGTGAAGGCCAGGGTGAAGGTGATCACCTGGCCGGGCGCGGCCGCCGCCGGGCTGACCGTCTTGGCCAAGGTCAAGGCGGCCGCGGCAGTGCCCGGCACAAATTCGTAGGCGCCGACGTCGCAGGCCGCGCCCTGCGGGCGGGCGGTGCCGCGCTGATCCGGGGACGGGCAAGTGGCGGTGCCGGCGTCGATGGCCAGGCTGCCGGACAGCAGCGGCCAATAGGCCGGCGTGCCTTCCACCGGGCCGAGGTTGATCTGGGTCAGGGTGCGGTTGACGAAGGTGCCGCCGCAGGTGGCGTCGTTGGCGAAGTTGTTGGAACCGCTCACCGTGCCGTCCAGCAGGCAGTTGGCGCCGGTGCCGCGGCGGGCCACCAGCAGGTTGGTGAGATCGGCGGAGGCGGCCGGCGCGCTGTAGAGGTTGCGGGCGCTGGGGGCGATGTTGCCGTACAGGGTGACGTTGGCGGCCGTCAGCACCTGCACGTTGGAGAGGCCGCCGCCCCAGTTGAACTGGGCGGTGTTGCTGTAGATGGTGCTGTTCTGCACCAGCAATTCGC
>JAEURL010000302.1 GCA_016789165.1 Anaerolineales bacterium
CCCTGGCGCGCGCCGCGCGCGAGCTGGCCCACGACCGCGAGGTCAAGGCCATCGCCGTCTTCTCGCTCACCGGCCGCAACGCGCGCGTGCTCTCCAAGGCCCGGCCGCACGTGCCGATCCTGGCCTTCACGCCGGAGCCCAAGACCTTCCTGCGCATGAGCCTGATGTGGGGCATCATCCCTTACCTGGTCCCGCACGCCGACAGCGTCGAGACCATGATCGCGCACGTGGAGGCCGCCATGCTGCTCAACTCGCCGGTGCGGCCCGGCCAGCAGGTGATCCTGATCGGCGGCCTGCCGCCCACCAAACTCGTGCCGGCCAACTTCATCTTCCTGCACACCGTCGGCCGCTCCTGAGATCGCGGCCCGGCGCCAAGGTCCGCTATAATCAACCTTGATGGACCCGGCTGCCCCGCTTCCCGCCGCGCAGTTGCGCTGCACCCAGTGCGGCGCGGAACTCCACCCTGACGAGGGCCAACGCTTCGTCACCTGCCCGAACTGCGGCAGCGCCGTGTACGTGGACAAGACGCGCGTCGTCTTCCACTGGGCGCTGGCGCCCACCGTGAACGCGGACAAGGCGCGCGCGCTGCTGGCGCAGTGGATGGCCGGCAACCAGACCGTCAAAGATCTGGACCAGAAAGCCCAGATCGTCAGCCAGACCTTCGAGTACTTCCCGCTCTGGTACTTCAAACGCCGCGGCGCCGGCGACCGCGAGATCCTGGACCTGGAGCCGGCCGCGGCCACCTCGGTGACCGAGCTCAAGCACCTGCAGCTGCCGGCCGGCGACCTGCAGAAATACGATCCCACCCTGGACGCGCAGGCCGTGCCGCCCACGGTGCCGCTGGATGCGGCCCTGCGCTGGGTGGCCCAACGCGGCGTGCCGGCCGTGGAAATCACCGAGACCGCCCTGGTGCACATCCCGGTCTACACGCTCAAGTACGCCTATCTCAACCAGACCTATACGGCGCTGGTGGAGGCCGCCACCGGCCGCACCCTGGCCAATATCTTCCCGGCCAAGGCCGAGGCCCCGTACGTGCTGGCCGGCTGCGTTACCGGCGGAGTCTTCCTGGCCCTGGCCCTCATCCCGGTCATCGCCGCCCTCGTCGGCGACGAAAGCAGCTTTGGGCTGGGCCTGGCCATCTGCGCCGGCCTGGGCGTCCTGGCCGCGCCGTTCCTGTTCGCGTTGGCGGCCTGGGTGGCCGCGAAAGTCTGACCGAGGTCAAGGACCCCGGCCGACAGCCGGCCGGCCCCGGTCCTTGGTCGTCTATCTGGCGTCGCCTTCAGGACTATGAGCGAACCCCGCACCCTCACCGGCCTCAACTGCCCGCGCTGCGGCGGCACCATCCCCGTCCCGGAAGGCCAGGCCATCGTCCAGTGCCCATACTGCGACCTGCGCGCCCTGGTGCGCGGCGAGCGCGGCGTGCGCCGCTTTCAGGTGCCCTGCCGGGTGGATCACACGGCGGCGGCCGGCCGGCTGGGCCAGTTCCTGGGCAGCAACCTGGCCATCGCCTTCAACGCCCGCCAGCAGGCCCGCCTGAGCGAACAATTCCTGGCCTATCTGCCCTTTTGGACCACCTGGGCGCGCGTCCTGGGCTGGGTCTTTGGCCAGGACAAACAGGGCAGCGGCAAGAACGAGCGCTGGGTGCCCAAGGAGTGCCAGGTCACTGAGGACATGACCTGGACCGGCGCCGCCTGCGACGTGGGCGAGTTCGGCGTGCACCGCGTGGAGCTCACCAGCCAGACCGTCGAGCCCTTCGACGCCGAGGCCCTGCACGCGGCCGGCCTGGTCTTTGAGCCGGTCACCTCGATCAGCGAGGCCCAGACCGCGGCCCGCCAGGATTTCGAGGGCCGGGTCCGCCAGCAGACCCGGCTCGACCGGGTTGCCCAGAGCGTGATCCGGTTCGTCAATGAGCGCTTCGGGGTGGTGTATTACCCGCTGTGGGTGCTGCGCTACCTTTACCGGGGCCGCGCCTTCCAGGTGGTGGTGGACGGCTATTCCGGCCAGGTGCTGTACGGCAAGGCGCCGGGCAACACCCTCTACCGCGCCGCCGTCCTGGTGGGCGGCATGGCCGCCGGCGCCCTGGTGGCCGTGGATGTGGCGGCCCTGATCCTGGGCGGCGCCCTCAACTCGTCCAGCAGCGACAACGGCGACGCCTTCGGGGCGGCGGTGGTGGTCTTCCTGGTTGGCCTGGGCATCATGTTTGGCGCCTATTCGGCCTTCCGGTACGGCGAAGTGTATGAGTTCCAAAAGTACCGCCGGCGTGAGCCCGGCACCTCGGATAACGGCCTCGGCCGCATCGTGAACGAAGCCAAGAAGATTTTGGGCCAATTCCGCTGACTGGGACCCGCGGCCCATTTCTTTTTTAGGCCCGAATCGGTCTAATATAGGGGGATTTTATGGTCTCACTACCAGCCCAACGGTATAGCGTCGTTTATGGACTGTTGAGGTCGGATTACGCCGACATGACTGCAGGCCTATAGACGCGCCTCGCGGGTAACAGTACTTTTGTAATGTCAGTGCTCGATTTCGTAACCGAATAGCGCCCATTTGCCGTTTCCGCCCCTGCTGGAAGGTCGCAGGTCGGTTTCGGCTCGTCAAGTCTGGCGGCTGTCTCAAGGAAGGCAGGGTATTTTATGTTTCAAACCGTGTTTGCCTCGCTCAAGAAGACGCCGGGCCGCCGACCTTCTCGGCTCGCCAGTCTTCTGGCCATGCTGGTGTTGATCGGCATGGTCCTGGCCGCTCCGGCTGGCCCGGCTCTGGCCGTCCACGACGATGGCGTCTTTCAGCTGGACGGCGATCCCCTGACCGGCACGGCCGCCGGCGACGACTGGAACGCGCTCTTCCCGGTCGCCACCTCCCCGCGCCCGCTGGCCT
>JAEURL010000322.1 GCA_016789165.1 Anaerolineales bacterium
GCGGCGGTGGTCGCGGCGGTCGCGGCCGGCCTGGTGGGATTGCTGCTCTTCAGCGGGGGGATGCTGAAGGTCCGGGCGTGGTATCTGCTCCAAAGCCTGCTGCCGGCGCTGGGCCTGATCACGCTGGTTTTGAGCGGCCTGGCGGCCCTCGTTCGGCGGCACGCCAGCCCGGCCCTTCTGCTGACCGGCGTGCTGTCCGGCCTGGCGCTGGTGCCGGCCGTCCAGATTTTGGCGCCGATCATGGCCTATCCGGCGTCGATCACGGCCATGACCCCGTCCGCCACCGTGCGGTTGCCAGCCGACGCCCCTTTGACCGTTTTGTGGGGGGGCGATACTCTGGCGGTCAATCGCCATGTGGTCGTCCCAGATCAGCGCTGGGCCTACGATCTGGTGGTGGCCCCGTATCTGACGGGCAGTGCGCGGTTGACCGATTATGGGTGTTACGGGCTCCCCGTCCTGGCGCCCGCGGCCGGGGTGGTCGTCGTCGCCCACGATGGCGAGCCCGACAGGGTGCCCGGCGCCGGCTCACAGAACTTTGAAGCGCCGGAGGGCAACTTCGTCGCGCTGCGGCTGGAGACCGGGACCTACCTGATTCTGGCGCACCTCAAACCCGGCAGCCTCGCCGTTCAGGTCGGAGAGCGGGTTGCGGAGGGGCAGCCGCTGGGCCAGTGCGGCCACGCCGGCCCGCCCATGCCGGAAGGCGGCGTGCAGTTGCTGAATGGCCAGCTCATTGCCAGCGGGCAGACCGTGCGCGACCTTGGCCAGGGGGGCCAGGTGCGCCGGCAGCCCTAAATAGCCGGCCCGGCCGGCCATGGGCGGGGTGAGCCGGCCTTGGCCGCCGGGCTGGCCAACGTGGCGCTTCAGGCGCCGGCCGGAGCGCGTTAGTGAACGCAGTGAGCAGCGCGAAGGCCGCGTCGCCTGCAAGCGCCGGCTAGCGGGCGTTTTCTATTGCCCGGCTTCATCACGCTCGTGATGCTCGGTCATGGATTGTACAAACCGCATACCCGCCAATATTTGCTCGATCCGCTCTCGAGTAAGCGAACCAATATACTCCCCCAATTGTGCTCTGGTCACCGTGGATACTTGTGAAACGACTACGATGCTCTGTCTGGGCAGATTGGCTTCGCCGACTTCCAACAGCACATTGCCGGGTGATTTTGCTCTCTTCATATTGGTCGTCATTGCACAGACGACCAGGGTGTTGATCCGGCTATGATTGAGAACATCATCTTGGATTACGACATGCGGATGGGCAATGCCCGATCCTGCGCCATTGGGTGTGTCCACCACCACCCAGTAGATGTCGCCTTGTTTGATTGCCATTGGATTGACGCCATCTTATCAGATTAGCCGGCCAACGTTCCGCTTCAGACGCCGGCCGCGCGCACAGCGCGAAGGTTGAGTCGCCTCCAACCGCGTGCTGGGCAGCGGCCGACAGATTTCCAAGCCGTTCCCTCAGGCGCGCGGCATTCCCGCGTTACCGATCCAGCTTCCAGAATTCCCGCACTGGCTGATCGCCAGGATAAATCGTAGAGGCCGCACTCTCGATATCAAATTCAAACAGGATATAACGATCCTTGGGCGCGTAACTGGATAAACCCACGGCCTGAACGCGCAGGGCCGGGTCTGTTACCAGATGGGCTTGCCCGGTGATAATGAATTCGCCGCTTGCACCGCTTGAGTCACTAACCGCGCCATGAATCGCGTAGCGCCCATCGCGTTGCAGGTCATGTCCTTTTGGTGAAGTTGGCTCCATAAATACAAACAGATGGCCCTGTCCAATAATCGGCGTCATGGGGTGAACTCGTGGTGAGCCATCCTTGCGAATAGTTGCCAAATAGGCAACCTTGCCATTCAGTCGTTCGGCGCCAAATGCTGCCAGTGTGGGGTGTTGCGCTTCGAAAAGCTTCCAACTCATCTTGACAGTCTCCGCTAATGCTTTGGCTGGGTGTCCAGGCTTGTGAGTTTACTATACCGTTGGTGTTTCCCCAGCCTGCCGCTGCCCAACGTGCCGCTTCAGGCGCTTGGCCGCAGCGCGGCCAAAGGGAGCGCAAAGGCTGGTCGCCGGCAAGCGCTGGTTGGGCGGCTATGGTGCCAGTGTAATACTCTCAGAGCTGTAGTAATACTTGAATCCAAGTGCCCGCGCCACACCTAAAGAGCCGGCATTGTGGATATTGCAGCGATATTGAGCAATGATGTCTTTGGCAATCGTCCATTCGCAAATCGCGTGGACGACCGCTTTGCCGAGGCCTAATCTGCGGAACCCGGAGTGAGTCAGGACACCAATGTCCATAAAGCCAGTACGACGATAGCCGCTGGCAGCCGCAACCAGTTGATCGTCGAAAAAACAACCGAACGCAATCTCGTGGTCTACTTCGACATAGCCTTCATCGACTTCTTCGGCTGTGCAGTTGTCAGCCAATGCGCGCATGTGCGCTTGATCTGGCAGCGTTAGCTGGCGCAGGCTGAAGGGAGGCAGCGACGCCAGTGCCGGCAGGTCAGCGGGGTGAAGGTAGTGGAGGGCTCCAACATCATGGGACACAATTTCGTTGGCGCCCAGAATCTGTCGCAGGTGCTCGCCGGATAATGAAGTGTTGGCCGGTAAAGTAGCCGCAATCGCGTTGAGGCGGGCCAGGCAAAAGGGATCGCAGACGGCGAACGAGTGTTGGCCAATATGCCAAAGGACCACCAGGTTCTGTTTGGCATATTGCTCGTTGGGTAATAAGGTGGTCCCGTTCCGCTCAATCGTGCTCACGGGGCATTGAAAGTGATCCGTCCAGTTGCTGGCCAGTATTTCGGTGAAGTTCTGCATGCTTCCGACTGTCTCCCGATCAACGAACGCGGGCGCCTTACCTTGTAGCTGCCGAGAGCCGCCCAACGGGGCGCTGCACCCGCTGGACCGAGCGTGAACGGAGCGAGCGCGCAGGACGGTCGCCTGGCGCCGCTTCAGGCGCCGGCCGAAGTGCGACCACAGGGAGCGCAAAGGCCAAGTCGCCCGCAAGCGGTTGTTAGCTGGCGCGTCTCCTACATTGAGCCGCTGATATGATGCGGTTGACACGCCACGAGTTAGTACAGCTGGGTGATGCCGTCCTTGTCCATCCGCGCCTTGAGTTCCACCGGCGTCGTGTCCAGCTTTGCGTGAGCGATCATGGCCTCCGCGATTCCCGCAGTATCGGATGCGTCCAGCCACTGGTCAGCTTGCCACAATTTCGAGCGCACGACGCACTTCGGGCAGTGAATCAACACTCGCTCGACATGCAGTACGATCACGAATGCGGGGATGCGGCCATTCACCGCCAAGCTTTCCCTCAGCGCCTGATCGCGAACAATGCGACCCTCGCCGGTGACCCGCAGCGTCTCCCCCTTTCCGGGGATCAGAAAGAGGATGGCGAGACAGGGGGTTTGGAGTAGGTTCGTGAAGGTATCAATCCTCCTGTTGCCAGGCCGATCTGGAATAGCCAAGTACTTGTCGCCCAGCACTCTAACAAAGCCGGCTGGATCCCCTTTGGGGGAGATATCGGGGTATCCGTCAGCGGTGGCGGAGGCAAGCACGATGAACGGGGATTTTTCGATAATCTTCCGAGAGACATCATCAATGTGATCCATGACTTTCGCCAGGACAGGCGGCGGCGGCTCGCCGATGTGTGCGCGGATTTCCTCAAGATTGCGAACGACGCCGTCGAAGTTGGCAAATGGATCTTGTTGATCAGTCATGATCAGTCTTGATACCTTTCCTAGCGCCAGCTAACCGCTATTGGACAGCGCCGCCAGGCTGGGTGCATTCGGACACCTATCGGTGGGCTGCTTCATACACCCGGTGGATCTGCTTTAGCGTCCCTTCCAACATGGCCGCCAGCTCCCGATAGACCCCGGCATTGACGGCCGTGTACATCCGGTGGTTGCTTGGATCGGGGCGGAACTCGTCACGCTGATGCACCATGGCGCCGACCGCGCGGGCAAAATCGGGATACACCCCGGTCGCGACCGCCACGCAGATGGCGGCCCCCAGGGCCGCGGCGCCGTTGATCTGGTTGCGCACGGCTGGGAGGCCGAAGACATCGGCCACGATCTGCATGAAGAGCGGGCTGTTCGAGCCTCCGCCGCAGACGATGAGTTTGGCCGGGACGGCCCCAATGTCCTGGGCCAGGCCGTCCAGGTTGGTCTTCATCCGCAGGGCGATAGCTTCCATGATCGAACGGTACATGTGGCCCCGGGTATGCCGCTGATCGAAGCCGATCATGACCCCCTTCTTGTGCAGTTGGGTCGCCGGCGCCAGCCAGTCTGGAACGGTCAGGAGGCCCTCGCAGCCCGCGGGCACCTGGGCCGCCTCCGCCTCCAGCAGCTCCTCCACGCTCCGGCCGGCGGCGCGGGCTTTCTGCTCAAACTCCTCGCCGAGGAGGCTTTTGAACCACGAGATATGCCACATGCCGCCCCGGATCCCGGTGCTTTCATACAGGTACCGGTACGGGATGCACGCCAGATTGGTGAAGAACGTATTGGTATCCGGCAGATTGCGGTCGCCGGCGACCATGGACGTGATATAGGTGCCCAACGACAAGAGGGCCACCTGGGGTTCGATGAGCCCCGACCCCAAGGCCTCCACCGCCTTGTCGTTGGCCGTGGCGACCACCGGGAGGCCCGCCGGCAGGCCGGTTTCAGCCGCCGCCGCGGCGGAGACATGCCCCAGGATTTCTCCCGGCAGGCCCATGTCCAGAAGCTTGGCCCGAGGGATCCGGAAGGCGGCCAATACGTCCGGGTCCTCGGTCCACTTCCAGGTCAGCATATCCACCGGGAACTGGCCCTGGTACGAGTTGGCGATGGTATCCCGCAGCTCGCCCGTCAGCCGGAAGGTCAGATAGCCCGAGGTGGACCCGGTGTAACCAATAGCCGGGTCGTCCTCGTAGGGCACATAGGCCCGCACGTCCATCCAACTCATGACCGGCGCGGCCAGGGAGCCATCCTGTTTCAGGAACACCCGGCAGCAGCGGATTGAACAGAGCCCGATCCCCTTGATGTCGGCCGGATCCCCCTGGAAGGAGGCCATCAGCTTCTGCAGGGCGGCCCGCATGCTGTCCCACAGGTCGTCCTCCGGGTGTTCGACCCAGCCCGCCTGCCGGGATTGCATGGGCCGCAGGGGCTGGCCGGCGCTCAGCAGGATCTCGCCCCGTTGGTTGATCAGGGAGACCTTGGTGCTCTGCGTGCCGCTGTCGACCCCGATGAAATACACGTCCCGCATACCTGCCTCCTCGCCCCGTCGGGCCAGCCGCATTCCAACTAAACGGTGAGTGGGCCGCACCGCCGGCCGAGTTCAGCGCATCAGGTAGCCGCCGTCGACGGTCAGGACGGTGCCGTTCACGTAGTTGGAGGCATCGCTGGCCAGAAACACACAGGCGCCCATGAGATCGGCCGTCCAGCCCCAGCGGTTGGCGGGGATGTGGGACAGGATCGTGGCGTTGCGCTGCGGGTCACTGCGGGTCTTCTCCGTCAGCTTGGTGGCGAAGTAGCCCGGCGCGATGGCGTTGACCTGGATATCGAACTGCGCCAGTTCGTCGCACATGGATTTGGTCAGGCCAACAATCCCGTGCTTGGTGGCCGCATAGGCCGGCGACCACTGTCCGCCCAGAAAGGAAAACAGCGAGGCGATGTTGATGATCTTGCCGCGCCGCTGCTGGATCATGGGCTTGCAGGCCTCGTGCGTCATCTCAAACGCCGCCGTCAGGTTGACGGCCACCATCTTGTCCCATTCCCGGCGCGTGAACTTGGTCACATCCTCGACATTGATGCAGATGCCGGCGCAGTTGACGAGAATGTCGATGCGGCCCCAGGCCGCCACACAGGCGTCCACCGCCCGCTTGCACTCGCCGGCGGCGGTGATATCGCCGTACAGGTGGTGGTATTCAACCCCGCAGGCCTCGACCCAGCCTTTGGTCTCGCCATCTTCCTCGGTCAGGCTGACTGCCAGCACGTTGGCGCCGCCCTTGGCGAGCGCCACCGAGAAAGCCTGCCCCAGGCCGCTGTTGCCCCCGGTCACCAGGGCATGCTTGCCCTTCAGGGAGAAGAAGTCCAGCGAAAAGTCCGTGACGTTCATCCTCGACCTCCATGAGACTGAGTGCGGGGAGCCTCCAGGCGCTCCAGAAGCCCTTCGACAAAGGCCCGGCCATCCCCTTCGACAACGATGTCCGCCAGGCTGCCGATTGGGGCCTGCCGGTCCGGATTGACCGCAATGACATACTCCGCGTTGCGGATCCCGGCCAGGTGCGGGGACGCACCGGAGATGCCAATGGCGACGTACAGCCGGGGGCTCACGATCTTGCCCGACTGGCCAACCTGGATGGCCCGCGGGGCGCTGCCCAGGTCCACGGCCTGGCGGCTGGCAGCGACCAGCCCGTGGAGTGCTTGCGCGAGTCGCTCCAGCAGCGGGAAATCACGGGCGATCCCGCCGCCGCCGGCTACCAGCACCGCGCTTTCCCGGATATCGCGCACCGCCGGCTTTTCCCGGCGCTCGATCAGCCGGACGCCCGGGGCTGGCGTATCCGGCACATCAATATCAATGAACTCCGCGGACTTGAGTGCTGGCGCCCGCTGGGTGAAGACCCTGGGCCGCACACTCAGCATGACTGGGCCGCCCCCCCGGCAGACGACCGTGGCCAACAAGCGCCCGCTGAAGGCCGGCCGCGCCATCCAGATCTCACCGCCCTCACTCCCGACCGCCGTGACGTCGGCCACCAGGCCGGCGCGCAGCCGCGCCGCCGCCCGCGGGGCAACCATCCGGCCCCAGTGGGTGGCTGGAAAAACAATCACGTCAAAGCCGTAAGCCTGGTGGAGGGCCGCGATACAGCGGGCCAGCGCAGCCGCCTCAAAATTCGGCAGCGCCCCGCTTCGCGCGCGGAACACATAGTCAAACCGGCGGCCGGCCTCGCCGGAGCCCCCGCCGGCTGCCAGGGCGTAAGCGCAAAAGCCCTGCTCGCCGTACAGCCGCCGGCCGATCTCCAGCAGCGCCAGGGAGTCTTCGACCGCCTCCTCGTCGATATACACCAGGACCCGTTTCATGGCTGGACAAATCCCTTCTGCTCCAGCCAGTGGCACACCGTGTCGAGACCTTCCTGGTCAGCCCGCAGCCGCAGCGGGGTTTTGGTTTCCAGCGCGTCCACCTCAATGCGGCGCACCTGGGTGAGGGACCCTCGCAGCCCCAGTTCCGTCTCAGCCAGCCCGAGCGCGTTGTTTCCCAGCACGACCACCTGCTGGGAGACATCCCGATTCAGGTCGGCGTACCGAAGGTAGGGCAGCTTGCGGTCCGGGTTGTATTGAAACCCCAGCACCGCCGGGAGAGCAACTGCGAAACGCAGCAGCGCGCGCTCGCCATCGACCTCCACCACCGCCTGGCCGGCCCGGGGATCCAGTTCGGCCAGGGCCGTGATGCCCACCATGACGGGCAGCCCCAGGAGCTCGGCGAGCTGGGCCGGCACCTGGCCGGTTCCCCCGTCGAGGGTGTGGGTGCCGCAGAATACGCAGTCGTAGTCCCGCGTCTCGAGATAGCGGGCCAAGACCCGGCTCGTCGCCCAGGTATCACTCCCGGCATAACGCAGATCGGATATTAATGTGACCTGGTCAACGCCGCGCCGGGCGAGGTCCTCCAGGTGTGGCCGGGCCCCCCGCGGTGCCATGCTCACCGTCTCGAGGTAGGTATCGGGGACGGCGCGTTTGATCTCCAGCGCCGTCGCCGCGGCGGTCGCGTCTTCCGGGTTGAGGATCAGCCGCGCCTGCTCCCGGACGAGGACGTTCCGGGCGCGGTCATAGCGCAGTTGATCCACATCCGGCACTGGCTTCAGCAAGCACAGGATTTTCATGGGCTCAATCGCGACATACCGCCGCGGCGCTCATGGCTCGACCGTTGGAACGGGCGGTCGCACAAAGTGATGACCCTTGCCGCGCCCACGGGTCTGCGACCAACCCCCCCGCCGCCCGGCGCAGCCATCGGGCGGCGGCGGATTTTCAGACGCCTATTGCAGGAACCGGGCGCCTTCCGCTTGGTAGAAGATGGTGCCAAAGTTCATGATGCCGTTGGGATCGAAGGCCTGCTTGAGTTTTTCAAGCAGGTAGTAAGCCGAGCCGTGTTCGTCCCGGGTCCATTCGCTCCGGTACTTGCCGATGCCGTGGTGATGACACATCGACCCGCCAAGCTTGAGGGTCTCCTCCACAATGATGCGCTGGATCGGGTGGTGATACACCCGCAGCTCGTCCTCGGGAGCGCAATTGATGGCGTAGTTGTAGACGAAATACAGGTTGGTGCCATTGATATAGCTATGGGAGGAATGGCCGCCCAACATGGTGAGATCGTGCGCCCGCGGGAATTCCGCCCGGACGCGCTTCATCACATTCTCGTAGAGCACCGGGATGGTTTCCCAGTCAGCCGAGACCTCCGTGGTGAACCCGGCGTGGGAATCGTTGTGGATCATGCCCTGGAACTCGTCGTCGATGTCCTTTTGGGACCAGTTGAGGCGTGCGAACCAGGCCGCAATCAGGCCGCTGTCCACCGGCTCAACGAGGCCGTCCTTGAATCTCTCAACTGCTGCCTCGATCCCGGCCCGGGTCGCCTGGACAATGCCCTGGTTTCCTTCCGCCATGAACAGGAGCACGCAGTGCCCTTTGTAAAAGTGGGAAAAATGCTGCCGGGCATCCTCTTCAGAGTAGACGCGGGCGACCGAAGGCCGGTACCCATTGACCATGACCTCCCGCAGCACCTTGATCCCGCTGGCCACATCTTTGATGAGATAACCCAGGAAGACGTTATTGGCGGGGAAGTGCCGGTAGAGTTTGACCGTCACTTCGGTGATGTAGCACAGGGTTCCCTCATTGCCGATGGCGATATGGCGGATATCCGGGCCGCCCGCGCGGCGCGGCACATTCTTGATCCGCGCCACGTGGCCGTCCGGGAACACACACTCCAGGCCGACCACCATGTCCTCAATGCCGCCATACAGGGTGGAAAACTGGCCGATGCTGCGCGTGGCCACCAGGCCGCCGAGTTTGGCGACCGGCTTGGACTGCGGCGAATGCCCGGTGGTCAGGCCGCGCTGGTTAAGTTCGTTCTCCAGGGCCTGCAAGGTGACCCCGGCTTCGACCGTGGCCTGCATATTGTATTCGTCGATCTTGATGATCCGGTTCAAATCGCGCGCGTCCACCACCAGGGTGTTTTCTTTCCAGTTCTCCAGCCCGCCCTCGGTGGCTGTCTTGCCGGATCGCGGTATCACGTTGATCCCATGCGTATTGCACATGGCCAACAACCGCGCCACTTCCTCCGTCGTCCGCGGATAGACGATGGCCGCCGGCGGCGGCACATCCAGGACCTTCCGGGCCTTGGCATATTTCTTATAGCGATCAGCCGCGGCATCATAGAGGTCATCCGCGGTGGTGTTGATCTGGCTCGCCGGCAGTATCCGCGCCACCAGCTCGAGAACTGTGTTTTTGTCCAAGGCGCCTTCTCCCTTCGAATGCGGGCGAGTGTAAGTCCAAGGCCTCTGATTGTCAAGAAATTATCCGTTTTTGCGGTATTATTGCGGTGTTCTTGGAAAATTTTCCAGCCCGCCGCCATCTTCCCGCCCATGTTCAACGTAGACACGACGAGATTGAACCCCGCGGAGCGCCGCATCGTTGACGGACTTGTGAAGCATGCGAAGAGCAATCCGCCGTTCAAGATCAAAGCAGCGGCGGAGCTCTGCGGCTGCTCCATTTCCCAGGTCTCAAAAGCCGTCAAGAAGGCCGGCTTCAGCGGCTACAAGGACTTCATCCACATTCTGTACACCGGAGAACGGCCGCCCGCGCCCGCGCCCGACGAACTGGACCGCCTCAAGCGCGTCATTGACGATTTCGACCTCGCGACGGTCGCGGAGTTTGTGAGTTTGCTCGCCGAACACGAACGCATCGTGTTTTTTGGCTATGGGCCGTCGCTGATCGGCGCCCAGTACTTCGAATACAAACCCCGCTTCTGCTCCAACGCCTTCGTCACCACGGCTCCGGATGAGCAGTCGGCAAAAAGTATGCTGGAACAGGCGAGCCTGCTCGTCATCTTCACCACCACCGGCCAGTATCGTTCGTTCAAGGGCCTGGCCGGCGAAGCTAAAAGGAAGGGGGCCGCTGTCGTGGTGGTTTCAGAGGAATTCAACCCGCTGCTGCTGGAAATCTGCCACCGTTACATTGTGCTCACCCGGCACAAGCAGTCCGACACGCTGGCGCCTCACGAAAAGACGCGCACTGTGTTCTTTATCTTCTTCGAGCAAGTGATTCAGAAAATCCACCGGGACCAAGCGCACAGCCAAACCTGAGGCCCCTGCCGCGAATTGCCCCCGGACACCGAATCCCAACCTCCCGGGTTGCTATGACTGACCGGCACGGCCGCCCCGCGCTCCGCGGGAACGCCTGCGAAGGCTGGCCGGACGCCGTGGGGCCGCTCACGCTCCGCCGACCTGCCTTGGGCCAGGTCCCGGTCACCGCCCGCCGCCCTTGAGAAGCTGGCGGCCGGCCCGGCCGCGCCATTCCCACCGCTAATTCCCAAAAAGTCGGGCGTTGTTCTCTGGCGCTTGGGAAGCCGCCCGCCCTATAGTGGCCTCACTCACACCCCCTCTCGGTCGGGCCGCTTGACCCGTCCGCGGCCGAGGCCCATTCCAGGAGCAGCCATGTTCGACAGCGTTGGGATTTTCAGCCTCGTCGGGCTGAGCGTCTTGTTCGGGTTTCTAACCCGGCGCGCTTGGCGCCTCAAGTCCGCGCTGGGGCGCTGGGCCGGCGTGGTCAGCGCCGGCCTGCTGACCGCGATCCTGGTGGCTGTGCTTGGGCTGGCGCTGCGGGGCTTTTACTGGTTGAACGAGCGGCACGCCAACCCGGTGGCCGACCTGCGCGTGGCCGGCACCCCGGCGCAGATCGCGCGCGGTGAGCAGTTGGCGCACACCTGCGTCAGCTGCCATGCGCCCGGGGACCAGCTCCCACTCTCGGGTGTGAATTTCGCCGTCAAGTTCGACCTGCCGCCGCTCGGCACGCTGTACGCCCCCAACCTCACCCCCGGCGGCGATATCGACGGCTGGACCGATGGCGAGGTGGTGCGCGCGATCCGCGAGGGCGTGCACAAGACCGGCCGCTCGCTCCTCGTCATGCCGACCTCCAACTACCGCCATATGAGCGATGCCGACGCGCAGGCGATCGTCGCCTACCTGCGTTCCCAGCCGGCTACGGGCGGCCCAACCCCCACCAACCAATTGAATCTGCTCGGCGCGCTGTTCCTCAACCTGGCCGAGTATTTGAGCGCCCAGCCCCCGGTGGGGAGCGTGCCCAGCCCAAGGCCGGGCTCACTGGAAGAGGGCCAATACCTGGTGAAGATCCTCAATTGCCACGAATGCCACGGCGACCGACTGCAAGGCAAGGTGGACGATGGCCTGCCCGGCCCGACGCCCGGCCCCAACCTCACCCACATTGTGCCGCAGTGGACGGAAGAGCAGTTCCTGCATTTCTTCAACACCGGCGAGCTGCCCGGCGGCGGGAAGGTGCCGATTCTGACCTTGCCGAGTGGGTTTTCGCAGCCGCGGATGCCCTGGCCATCGGTCCGGGCCGCCACCACCGACGATGAGCTAAAGGCGATCTACGCTTATCTAAGCAGCTTGCCGCCCGTGGAAGGGCCGGCCCGCTGAGGGCAGAGGTTTTCCCAAGACAAACAACGGGCTATGCCTCCCGCCGGCTCGGCGGGCCAAGCGACAACTCTCGGGAGACAAACACCTTGTCAACGCAGACCGTCACAGCCCGCGCCGCCTTGTTCAACCTCGGCTGGATCGCCTTGCTCACCATCTCAGGGCTGGCAACGCTCAACCACATCATCCTGATCTTCGTCATGCCGGATGAGTCCACGCTT
>JAEURL010000360.1 GCA_016789165.1 Anaerolineales bacterium
GGTCCGTTGCGAGCCGGCCAGCTGGCCCATCCGGACTAGCGGGGACGGTGGTAGCGGTGCCGGCCCCCGCCAAGCGGGTGATACAATAAAACGGATACCCTACTCAGGAGGCCTACCATGATCAGCAACACCGTTCGGGACGCCCTCAATGCCCAGATCAACCTGGAGTTCTCGTCTGCCTACGCGTACCTGGCGGCCGCCGCCCACTTCGAGGCGGCCAGCCTGCCGGGCTTCGCGGCCTGGATGCGCAAGCAGTACGAGGAAGAGATCGCCCACGCCATGCGCCTGTTCGACCACATGCACGACCGCGGCGGGCGCGTGGCCCTGGCCGCCATCACCGAGCCCAAGGCCGACTTCGCCAAGCCCGGCGACGCCTTCCAGATGGCGCTCGGCCACGAGCAGAAGGTGACGGCCTCGATCCACAACCTGTACGCGCTGGCCGCCAAGGAGAACGACTACGCCACCCAGACCATGCTGCAGTGGTTCATCAACGAGCAGGTCGAGGAAGAGAAGAACGTCGGCCAGGTGCTGGACTGGCTGAAGATGGCCGGCGACTCGCCGGTGGCGGTCCTGATGCTGGACCAGAAGCTGGGCCAGCGCGGGGGCGGCGCGGCCGAGGCCGCCGCCGAACCAGAAGCCGGCTAGGCCGCTGATTAACGGCGGATGAGGACCGAACAGGGCGGGCCGCTGGCCGGCCCTGTTTTTTTTCGGGCCGGCTTGGCCGGGGCGGATACTGCCCCAAACGGCGCCGTAACTTTGGCGCTGGCCCCGCGACTATTGAGCAATAGCAGTCCCACCGCCTCGCTCAAGGTTGACAGAAACCGCCATGCGCCGCCTTCCGGCCCTCCCCCTTCTTCCCGCGTTGACCCTGACCCCGCCCCGCTGGGAGGCGGCCAAACGCGCCAACGTCCGCCTGCTCGGCGAGGCGCTGGGCCTGCTGGTCCTTTTCACCGCCCTGTTTGCGCTGGTGCAGTACGCCACGCCGGCCCTGGCCGACCACGACGGCTACTACCACATGCGCCTGGCGCGCCTGATGCGCGAACAGGGCCTCAAGCCCGACTTCGTCTGGCTGCCGTTCAGCATCCTCAGCCCGGCCGCCTACTATGATCACCATTTCCTGCACCACGTCTATCTGAGCTTATTCGCCGGGAGCGCGGCGCCGGCCGACCTGATCACGGGCGCCAAGCTGGCCAGCATCCTGATGCCGGCCCTGGCTTTTCTGGCCGTCTGGTGGCTGCTGCGCGGCCAGGGCGTGCGCTGGGCCGGCCTGTGGGCGCTGGGCCTCTTCGCGCTCTCCGAGGCCTTCCTCTATCGCCTGAGCATGCCGCGCGCCCAGGCCGCCTCCCTGCTGATCCTGGCGCTGGGCCTGCACTGGCTGCTGCAGCGCCGCTTCGCGCTCCTGCTCCCGCTCGGCTTCGTCTACGTCTGGTGGTACAACGCCTTTCCGCTGCTGCTGCTGGTGGCCGGCGCCTACGTCGCCGCCGTGGCCCTGACCGAGCGCCGGCTGGAGTGGCGCGCCCTGGCCTACCCGGCCGCCGGCCTGGCCCTGGGCCTGATCGTCAATCCGTACTTTCCGCAGGACCTCACCTTCATTATCCAGCACGTGCTGCCCAAGATCGGGCCGGAGGCCACGGCCACCTCGGTCGGCAACGAGTGGTATCCCTATCAGACCTGGACCCTGGTGGAGAATTCCGGGCCGGCCCTGGCGGCCTTCCTGCTCGGGGCGCTGGCGCTGAGCTGGCGCGGCCAGCGCCCGGACCGCCGGACGTTGACGGCGTTCTTCCTGGCGGCCGGCTTCGGCTTCATGCTCTTCAAATCCCGGCGCTTCGTCGAGTATTACCCGGCCTTCGCCCTGATCTTCGCCGCCCTGAGCGCGGCCCCGGTGCTGGAGGCCTGGCAGGCCGGCCTGCGCGCCCGCGGCCGCGGCTGGGCCTGGCTGCTGCCCCTGGCCCTGGCCGTCGGCCTGGCCGTCCCGCTCACGGCCACCCTGGGCCAGGCGCGTACGGCCATGGCGCGCTCCGCGTCCGCCGACCTGTTCGCCGGCGCCTCCGGCTGGCTGACCGCCCACTCCGCGCCGGGCAGCCTGATCTTCCAGACCGATTGGGATGACTTCCCGCGCCTGTTCTTCTACAACACCGAAAGCCAGTACACCATCGGCCTCGACCCCACTTACATGCAGCTCTACGATGCGGCGCTCTACGACGACTGGGTGGCCATCACGCGCGGCGACGTGCCGCAGCCCAGCGCCCAGATCCGCGGCCGCTTCGGCGCCGAGTTCGTGGTCTCCGACCTCAAGCACACCGGCTTCCTCAAGCACGCGGCCGCCGACGCCGGCCTGCAGGAGGTCTACCGCGACGAGCAGGCCGTGGTCTTCAAGGTCTTGCCTTAGCGGCGCTAGGCCCTTCTTCCCAGGCTGATCCCGGCAGCGCGGCGAATAATCGCCGCGCTGCTTTTTTGCGGGCGGCCGGCCGCTCCCTGAATCCTTGGAATTTGCTGAGAGCGCGCAACTATTTCGCGGCCAGCGCGACTGAAAGGACAAGAAACGTTCAACACCTTATTTGAGCCAAGAAGAGGCGGAGATGACTACGAAACTGCACGTGCGCAAAATTTTCCTGAGCCTGGCCGCCGGCCTGGCCCTGTTGACGGCGGCCTGCGCGCCGATGGCCGTGCCCGGCGCGGCGCCGGCCTCCGGCAGCGCGGCCGCTGACGACAGCGCCCAGGCCGAGATCACGGTGACCGGCACCGTGGAGAAGATGGACGCCGGCGCCTGGACCGTGAGCGGCAAGGTGGTGGCCGTCGTTCCGGACTCGCAGATCACGGACGACGTTCAGGTGGGTGATCAGGTGGAGGCCGAGGCCCGCGTCAACGCCGACGGGAGCCTGGTGCTGGTGAAGGTGAAGCTGGAGGACGCCAGCGCCAACGGCAACAGCGCCGACGACAATGTCAATGGCAACGACGACAACGCCAATGGCAATGAGGCGTCCGAGAACGAGAACCACAACGGCGCGGACGACAACCTGAACGGCAACGCCAACGGCAACGACGACCACGACGCCAACGCCAATGGCAACGGCGGCGCCGACGACAACGCCAACGGCAACCAGGCGTCCGAGAACGAGAACCACAACGGCACGGACGACAACCTGAACGGCAACGCCAACGGCAACGACGACCACGACGCCAACACCAATGGCAACGGCGGCGCCGACGACAACGCCAATGGCAACCAGGCGGCCGAGAACGAGAACCACAACGGCGCCGACGACAACGGCAACGGCGGTTCCGACGACAACGGCAACGGCGGCCACAGCGGCGGCGCCGACAACGGCAATGGCGGTTCCGACGACAACGGCAACAGCAACGGCAACGGCTGAGCCACGGCCGGCCCGCTCATAAAAAACAGCCTCCCGGCGCTGAACCGGGAGGCTGTTTTGTTGCCGGCCGGGGCCGCTACAACAGCCACAGCCCCAGGAGCAGCGCCGTCAGCGTCACCGTGAGGTTGTCGATATCGCGGAAAGGCAGGGCCTCCACCAGCGTGGCCGCCAGGGCGATGACGCCCACGGCGCCGGCCGCGGCGCCCAGGTCCAGCGCCGGCGTGAAGTTGCCAAAGGCGTTGAACAGCATCAGGAAACCGAAGGCGAAGGCGAAGCTGCCCGCGCCCATGGCCGCCGAGCCGGCCCAGCTCTTCTCGGCGCTGAAGGGCAGCTTGGCGGCGCCCCAGCGCCGGCCGACGATGTCGGCCAGGCCGTCGCCGCCGCACATCAGCATCAGGGCCAGAATGCCCACCGGCGAGTGCCGCCAGAAAATCAGGGTGCAAACAATGAAGATGATCCCGTAGTACAGCGGCCCGCGCAGGATCTCGCGCGGGTCGCCGGTGCGGGTCATGGCCTTCACGGCCGCCTCGTCCTTCATCCACCCCAGGCCGACGGCCGCCAACTGCAGCGTGATCGACAGCGGCACCAGGGCCGCGGCCCAGCGCGCCCCCGGCCCGGCGCTGAACAGGTTCCAGCACAGCACGTACAGCGGCCCGGTGCCGATGTGGATGATCTTGCGGCTCAGCCGCTGCTCCAGCCAGCCGCGCTCCGCCAGCGCGTCCACGGCCCGCAGCCAGAGCAGGGCGGCGGCCAGCGTGATCACGGTGGCGACGATGTCCTGGACGAGCTTGTTCTCAAAATAGGGATCCAGCCACATAGGTTACTCTTTGACGTAGCGGGGATAGGTGGCCTTGGCGCGCTCGGCGGCAGCCAGGTCCAGCGGGAGGGTCAGGCAGGGCTGCGCGCGGGTGGTCAGGCCCAGCACCACGCCGTCCGGGTCCACGATCCAGCCCTGTCCGCCCAGATCGGCGTTGCGGCCAGGCGGGTTAATGTGATTGGAAGACAGGCTGTAGGCGCCGGCGCACACCGCCGCCGCCCGGCCGGCCACCAGCCACTTGTCCACGGTGGCCTTTTCGGTGGCGCGCGGCGTCGCCAGCAGGTGGATGCCCTGCCGGCCGTAGGCGCGCGCCCGCTCCAGGAACCACAGCTCGGTGCAGATGCAGAAGCCCACCTGTGCCGGCCCGGCCGCGGCCGGCTCAAACCCGCCGGCGCCGCGCTCGTACCAGGAGGCCTCCCAGTAGCCGCGCTCGTCCGGCAGGTAATACTTGTGGTGCACGGCGCGGTAGCCGTGCGCGGCCTCCCAGACGAAGCCCTCATTCAGGCGCCGGCCGGCCGCCTCCACCGGGCGCGACCCCAGCACCAGCGCCACGCCCAACTCGGGCAGCCGGGCCAGCCAGCGCGTATGCGCGTCCACGGCCGCCCGCCAGACGGCGGCATCCACGGCGTTGGTCCAGGCAAACCAGGGCGCGAACGGCATCTCCGGCAGCAGCACCAGGGCGCTGCCCTCCGCCCGCGTGTGGCGGACCAGGCGCGCCCAATCTTCTTCCAGGGCCTCCGGCTCGGAGTTCAACTCACAGACGGTGACACGCATACGAGTCTCTGGCGGGCGCGCTAGCCTTTGCGGCCGAACTGCTTCTCCAGCACGTCCACGCTCAAGAAGATCATGGTCGGCCGGCCATGCGGGCAGGTGCGCGGGGATTGGCAGCGTTCCAACTGGCGCACCAGCTCGTTCATCTCGGCCGGGCTGAGCACCTGGCCGGCCTTCACGGCCGCCCGCTTGCAGACGCGGGCGATCAGGCGCGCCTCCACCTCGGCCGCCAGCGGCGTCTCATCCTCCTCGAAGTC
>JAEURL010000387.1 GCA_016789165.1 Anaerolineales bacterium
CAGGCGCTCCTGCCAGCCGCGGAAGGCGCGGTCGGCGCGCATCCACTCGCGCAGCCGGCCCCAGCTGCGGATCAGGGCCTCGTGCACGATCTCGGCCGTCTCCTGGCCGCTCAGGTCGCGGTTGGTCACCAGCAGGCGGGCGGTGGCCAATTGCTGCACCAGCGGCCAATCCGCCTCCATCTGCGCGCGGATGGCCTGCCGCCGCGTGTCTTCGGTGCTCTCGCCCGGCCGCACCATCTGGACAAAGATGCGCCGCGCCGGGTCTTTCTGGTGCGGGGCCAGGCCGGCGAAGACCGCCTCGGCGTAGCGCGCCAGCGCGCCGTCGACGCGCTCAATCTCCTCGTAGGCGTCGTGGGTCAGCACGTCGTTGGCCTGGCGGTCCCACAGGGCGGTCAGCGCGAACTCGAGCAGCGGCAAGTTGCCGGGCTCGTCGCCCACGTCGTCCAGGATGCGCTCCACCAGGCCGGATTGGAAGCGCACGCCCTGCTTGCGGGCCGGCTCGCGGATGGCGCGGGCCAGCTCCGGGCGCGTCATCGGGCCCAGGATCAGGTTGGCGTCCTGCAGGGCATCGGCGAAGGGCCGGTGTGAGAAGGCCTGGCCGAGGAAGTCGGCGCGCAGGGTGCAGACCACGTGCAGGCCCTGGCTCTGGCGCAGGCCCTCCAGCAGGCAATCCATGAAGGCCCGCCGGGCGTCCGGCTCCGGGCAGACCGTGAAGAGCTCCTCGAACTGGTCCACCACCAGCAGCAGCCGGTTGGCGTCTGGCTGCGCGCCGAGCAGGCGTTGCACGGCGCCGGCCAGGCCCAGCGCCCCGCGGCGCAGCAGGTCGGCCAGCTGCTGGATCTCGGCCATCCGGTCCGGGGTCTGGCTGGACAGCAGGGCCGCAGCCAGCGCCTCAAACGGGCGCGGGCCGGGGCGCAGGTCCACGCTGATCCAGGCCTTGCCCTGGGCCTGGCGCAGGCTGCTGGCCTGCCGCAGGCGCGGCAGCAGGCCGGCGAAGACCACCGACGACTTGCCGCCGCCGGACGGCCCGACCACGGCGGTCAGCCGGCGGTTTTCCACGATCTCGCCCAGGCGGTCCACGAACTCCTCCCGGCCGAAGAAGAAGGCCGCGTCTTTCTCGCGGAAGGCGAACAGGCCGCGGTAGGGGCAGGGCGGCGCGGCCGGCGGCAGGGTGGCGGTCACGATGGGCGTGGCGTCCGGCGCGGCCGCCGAGCGGACTTCGGCCGCGGCCGAGACGGTGGCGATCGGCAGGCTGGCCAGCATCTGTTCCAGCGAGACGCCGAAGGCCTCGCGCAGGGCGTGGGCCATCAGGCCGGCCGTGGCGAAGCGCTCGCCGGGCGCCTTCTGCAGGGCGCGCAGGATGACGGCCTCCACCGCCGGCGGCACGTCGCGGTTGATGGTGCTGGGCAGGGGCGGCGCCGCCTGGGCGTGGCGCCACAGGATCAGCTCGGGCGTCTCGTCCATGAAGGGCACCCGGCCGGTCATCAGCTCGAAGAGGAGGATGCCCAGCGCATAGATGTCGCTCAGCCGGTCGCCGGGGCTGCCCTGGGCCAATTCGGGCGCCATGTAGGCCGGGGTGCCGGCCGGCCGGCCGCCAGCCGGGAGGGGGCGCGCCGGCCCCAGCATGCGGGCAATGCCGAAATCGGTCAGCACCACCTGGCCGTCGGCCGTGAACATGATGTTGGTGGGTTTCAGGTCACGGTGGACCATGCCGCGGCCGTGGGCGTAATCGACGGCGTTGGCCAGGGCCGTGAACAGGCTGACGGTCTCCTCCGGCGAGAAAGCGGCCTGGTAGGTGGGCGCGAAGCGCGTGCGCTCCTCGAGCTCGGCCGTCAGGGTGGGGCCTTCGATCAGCTCCATCACCATGAAATAGCGGTCGCCCTCGACGTCGAAGTCATAGACCTGGACGATGTTGGGGTGGCGCAGGCGGGCCACCAGGGCCGCCTCCTGCTCGAAGCGCTCCACAAAACCGTCGTCGTCGGCGAATTGGGGGTGCAGGACCTTGATGGCGACGTAGCGATCCAGGCTGGGCTGGTAGGCCTTGAAGACTTCGGCCATCCCGCCGCGGCCCAGGTTGGCCACCAGGCGATACTTTCCGAGGGAGGTGCCGATCATGACGCTGTGAGTGTAGCCGGCCCCGGCAAAAATGCCAATTCCCTGGCGGCGTTGGGCGTTAGGGGCCAGCCCGCCGGGCGCCGGCCCGCCCAGAGCGGCTCGATGTATACTGCCGGTCCCACCGCCCGCAGGAGGCCGTATGCCCACTCCCGCTTCCGCCCGCTTGGTCATCGTCGGCGCCGGCATTGTCGGCGTCAGCGCCGCCTACCACCTGGCCCGCCTGGGCTGGCGCGACGTGCTGGTGCTGGACAAGGGCCCGCTGTTCGAGAACGACGGCTCGACCTCCCACGCGCCCGGCGGGGTGGTGGCCCTCAGCCACAATCTGCTCCTGACGCGGATGGCGCAATACTCCAGCGACCTGTACCGCGGCCTGGCGCCTTACACCCCGGACCGCAACCACTACAACGCGGTCGGCGGCCTGGAGCTCGCGCTTTCGGCCCGGCGCTTCACGGACCTGCGCCGCCTGCACAACGAGGGCCTGAGCTTCGGGGCGGAGTCGCACCTGCTGACGCCGGCCGAAACCAAGGCCAAGCTGCCGCTGCTGGACGACACCCGGATCGCGGGCAGCCTGTTTGTGCCCAAGAGCGCCATTATCGCCGGCGCGCACGTGGCCGCCGCCCTGGCCCGCGACGCGGCGGCGGAAGGCGCCGTGACCTTCCTGGCCGGCACGGAAGTGACCGAGATCGAGGCGCGGGCCGGCCGCGTGACGGCCGTGCTCACCAACCACCCGGACCGCCCGCGCATTCCCTGTGAGGCCGTGCTGCTGTGCACCAACATCTGGGGCCCGGTGCTGGCCGACCGGCTGGGCGTCGCCTTGCCGCTGCTGGCCTTCGAGCACCAGTACGTCCAGACCGGGCCGCTGCCGGCCCTGGCGCGCTTTGACCGCGCCCGCCGCGATGACGAAATCGTCTTCCCCACGGCCCGCGAGCTGGATTCGTCCATCTATTTCCGCCAGCATTGGGATGGCTACGGCATCGGCAATTACTGGCACGCGCCGCGGCCGGTGCGCCCGGCCGACGTGGGCCGCACCGCCCTGCGCCCGTTCACGACCGGGGACTTCACGCGCGCTTGGGAGCAGGTGCAAACCCTGCTGCCGGCCGTGCGCGGCGCGGCGCTGACGCGCAGCTTCAACGGCCTGTTCGCTTTTCCCGTAGACGGCCTGCCCCTGGTCGGTCCCACCCCCGTGGCCGGCCTGTGGACGGCGGTGGGCTCGTGGATTACGCACGCCGGCGGGGTGGGCAAATCCGTGGCCGAGTGGCTGACGCACGGCGAGCCGGAGTGGGACATGCGCCAGGTGGACGTCCGGCGCTTCCACGGCTTCCAGACCACGCGCGCCTACATCGACGTGGTCTGCAACAAGAATTACGCCGAGCTGTACGACATCGTCCACCCGCGCCAGCCGGTCTCCAAGCCGCGCGATCTGCGGCTCTCGCCCTTCCACGCGCGCTGGCAGGCGCTGGGCGCGGTCTTCACCACCTTCGCCGGCCTGGAACTGCCCAACTGGTTCGCGGCCAACGCCCCGCTGCTGGAGAAATACGACCGGCAGATCCCGGACCGCGCCGGCTGGGCGGCCGGCCACTGGTCCCGTCTGCAGGGCGCCGAGCACCTGGCCACCCGCGAAACAGCCGCGCTGTATGACCTGACCGGCCTCTCGATCTTGGAAGCCAAAGGCCCGGGCGCTCTGGCCTTCGTCAACACCTTGTGCAGCAATCAACTGGATAAGCCGGCCGGCAGCGTGGTCTACACCCTGTGGCTGACCGGGCGCGGCGGCGTACGCCGCGACCTGGCGGTGGCGCGGCTGTCGGATGACTGCTTCTGGCTGTTCGTGGGCGAGGGCACGCGCCCGCTGGACCGCGTGTGGGTTGAAACCCACCGGCCGCCGGACGGCGCGGTGACCGTCACCGACCGCTCCGACGAGTTCACGGCCCTGGGCCTGTGGGGGCCGCGCGCCCGCGCGGTGCTGGCCCGGGTCTCGCCGGCTGACCTGGATAATGCGGCCTTCCCGTATTTCACGGCCCGCTGGATTGAGATCGGCCACACGCCGGTCCTGGCCCTGCGCGTCTCCTACGTGGGTGAGCTGGGCTGGGAGCTGCACATCCCGAACGATCAGGCGCTGCCCGTTTTCGACGCGCTGTGGGAGGCGGGGCGGGAGGCCGGCCTGGTCGCGGCCGGGATGGGGGCCTTTGATTCGCTGCGGCTGGAGAAGGGTTACCGGCTGTGGGGCGGGGACATGGACACCGAGCAGACCCCGTACGAGGCCGGCCTGGGCTGGACGGTGCGGCTGAGCAAGCCGGCCTTTATCGGCCGGGAGGCCTGCCGGCAGCTGCAGGGCCGGTTGCCGGCCCGCCAGCTGGTGTGCCTGGCCGCTGATGATCCGCAGGCCGTGGCCTTGGGCAACGAGCCGATCTTCGCCGCCGGCGCGCCCGTGGGCCGGGTGACCAGCGCCAATTTCGGCTACAGCGTGGGGCGCTTCCTGGCGTACGGCTACGTGCCGGCCGAACACGCGGCGCTGGGCACCCGGCTGGAGGTGGGTTACTTCGACCAGCGCTTTTCGGCCACCGTGGCCGCCGATCCGCAGTTTGATCCGCCGATGCGGCGCCTGAAAGCCTGACGATGCCGGCGGCGATCCGCCCCCTGGAGGCGGCCGACATCCCGGCCGCCAAGCGCCTGATCGTGGCCGTGGCCTGCGAGATCTACAACTGGGGCGTGCCCGTGGACGAGATGGCGCGCCGTTTCGACGACCGCGGCGAACTGCGGGATGTCGACGAAGCCCTGACCCATTACTTCGGCCGCGGCGGGCTGTTCCTGGTGGCCGTGGACGACGGCCGGCTGGTGGGCACGGCCGGCGTGCGCCCGCTGGAGGCCGGGGTGTGCGAGCTGAAACGGATGTGGCTGCTCAAGGAATACCGCGGCCGCCGGCTCGGCTACACGCTGGTCCGGCAGCTGCAGGCATTCGCGCGCCAGGCCGGCTTCCATACCATGCGCCTGACCACCGACCTGGAGGTCCAGCAGCCGGCCATCGCCTTCTACCGCCGGCTGGGCTTCCGCGAGGTCGCGGTTATCCCCGAGAAGAACGACGTCATCATGGAGCAGGCGCTGTAGCTCATTCTGCCTTTTCAGTCCGTCCCTATCCGGT
>JAEURL010000408.1 GCA_016789165.1 Anaerolineales bacterium
GCTGTGATCACGCGCGGGTTGACGGCCGCCAGGCGGGCATGGTCGATCTCCAGGCGCTCGGTGACGCCGGCGCTGAAGTTATCGAGCACGATATCGGCGTGGCGGACCAGCTCGTAGAACAGGTTCCGGCCGGCCGGCGACTTCAGGTTAACGGTGACGCTCTGCTTGTTGCGGTTGAGCGTCAGAAAATATGCGCCCATGCCGTGCCGGCTGTGGCGCGGGTCGGAGGCCAGCAGGCGCCGCGTCCCCTCGCCGGCGCCCGGCGGTTCGATCTTGATCGTCTCCGCGCCCAGGTCGGCCAGCAGCATCGCGGCGTAGGGGCCGGAAAGCATGTGGGTCAGGTCGAGCAGGCGCAGGCCGGCCAGGGGCTTCATGCGGCGCGCCCAGCCGGCCGCCGCGCCAGATAGTCCAAGACCTCGGCCTTGGCGACGACGTCGCCGTACTTGCTGTTGATGTCGAAGAGGTTGGCGGCGTGCGGCTCGGGGTGCCGGTCGGCCACGCACTCGCGCGGCACGATGACGCGAAAGCCGTGCTGCAGGCCGTCCACGGCCGTCGCCCGGATGCAGCCGCTGGTGGAGCAGCCGGTCAGGAGCACGGTGTCCACGCCCTGGCTGGTGAGCGTGGCCGCCAGGGCGGTGCCAAAGAAGGCGCTGGCGTACTGCTTGACCACGATGACCTCGGCCGGCAGCGGCGCCAGGTCCGGCACGATCTCGGCCAGCGGCTCGCCGGCCACCATCCGGCGCAGCACCGGCACCTTCTGGACGAACAGGCCGCCGTCCTGGCCGTGGCCGCTGTAGAGCACGCGCGTGTACACCACCAAGACGCCTTGCTCACGCGCCCGGGCCAAGACGGCGACGGTCTCGCGCACGGCCGCCACCACCGGCGCCGCGTACAGCGGCGAGCCGGGCGTGGTGTAGGCATTGATGAAGTCCACCAGCAGCAGCGCCGGCTGACGGCCAAAGCCGAGCCGGCCGTCGAAGACACCGCGGTAGCTGCTTTCAAGCGACGGGTTGTCCATAGCGCTCATTCACCCCAGGCGCGCGGCGGCCGCCGCCAGATGGCCCGCCGCCGCCGGGGTCACCCGGTTGAGGCGGTAAGCGGCCAGCGCAAAGGCCAGGTTGCTCAAGGTGTTGAGGATCTGTTCGATCCACTGCACCAGTTCGGTGCGGTCCCCGGCGCGCGCAAAGCCCTGCAGCGCCAGGATGGCGACGACGTTGACGATGAACAGCAGCGCGATCCCGCGCCGGCCCTGGCCCCACGCCTGCCGGATGGCCAGGCCGCTCAGCGCGAAGTTGGCGATCGTGGTCATGCCCAGGAGCACGAAGAACCACGTGCGCGTCCCCGGCTGGGCCCAGGCCAGGCCGGCCGCCGTCGCCAGGAAGGCCGCCGACACCAGAAAAGGAAAGAGCCAGGCCCAGCGCGAGGTGAGCGGCTGGCCGGCCCACTGGCGCTGCGCGGCGGAGAGCGCCCACCCTAAAGCCGTGAAACCAGGCCCCATCAATATGAACAAGGCGTTGTCCATCCAGTGGATGTCGGCGCCGGTCAACGCCAGGTTCAGCTTCCAGCTGGCCTTGATCCCGCCGCCCAGCATCACCAGCCAGGCGCCCAGCAGCGCGATCCGGCCGACGCGGGCCTCGGCGCTCATGCGCGCAATCATCTCGGCCAGGAAGAACAAGCCCAGCGCCGAGAGCGCCACCGGCACATAGTCCTGCAGCGCCAGCGCCACGGAATAGGTCTCGACCTGTGTGAGCGGCCTCAAATCCATGCCCGCCTCCGGTGATCGTGGGTGAGCGCCAGCCGCCCGGTCAGGCGGCAGCCGCGGCCGGGCGCAGCTTAGGCCCGGCGCTCAGCAGCAGGATCTCGGTCGCCAGTAAGGCGCCGGTCAGGGCGATCTCGCCCAGATTGCCCACGGCCACCAGCTGCGCGCCGGCGCCGGCGGCCAGAAACATCACGGCGCCGCCCAGCAACAGCCACGGCCAGCGGACCCGCCGCCACAGCAGCGCGCCCACGCCCACCAGGACCAGGATCGTGATTACGGCCCCCAGCGGCGGACCGGGCGGCGCGCCGTGATTGACGTAGCGCAGCGTGTCGAAGAAGCGGGCCGGCACCAGGTCAAGCCGCACGATATCCCAGTACCCGCCCCAGGCCACCAGCGCCGTGGCGGCCAGGCAAACGGCCGCGTGTACGGCGCGGCTCTGCGCCCACGCCAGGCCGGCCCGGCGCGCGGCGCCCACGGCGAAGATGCACAGCAGCGGCGTCAGCAGCGCGTGGATGACGAAGCGCGGGACATTCAGGGCCCGCAGCAGCGCCCCCTCACCCAGCCAGCTGCCGGCCGCAATCACAAGGTTGTCGTAGACCAGGCCGTAAATCACGCCGAGCGGGATCCAGGCGTAGCGGCCGCGGTGCCGGAGCACATGGCGCGTGCCGATCACGGCCAGGCCCAGCTGGGCCAAGCCGATGACGATGTGGACGGCCGTAAACATGGGTGCGTCCTCCTACGTCTAGTCTGGGGCGGCCAGGAACTCGGCGATGATCTCGGCCAGGCGCGCCGGCTCGCGGTCACACACGTACGGGGTCGCGCCGGGCAGGACCCGGCTGCGCCCATTCCGCGCCAAGGCGGCGGCCGGCTCCAGGCTGGCCCGCAGGGTGTCATGCTCGCCGGCCAGCAGCAGCACCGGCTGGGCGAGGGCCTGTAGCTGGCCGGCAAAATCCTGCGCGAAAACGGCCTGGTAGGCCTGCTGGGCCTGCTCGCCGGCGGCCGCGGTCAGCAGGGTCTCCCGGTGCACCACCGCCAGCGGCAGGTCCGGGTCGCGGCCGCGCAGGCGCGCCCAGATCGCGGTCAGGTGGCTGCCGTCCGGCGCCAGGGAGAACGGACGCAGACTGGCTTTCAGAGCAGCTTTCTGCTCCGGGCTGAGCAGCGGCGGCCCGGAGAGCACCAGCCTCCGCACCAGGCCCGGCCGCGCGTGGGCCATCTGGACCGCCAGGGCCGCCCCGGTGTGATGGCCGAAGAGGTCGCACTCCGAAACGTCCAGGCCGGCCAAGGCCTCCAGCAGCCTCGCGGCGCAGTACGGGATGGTCAGCGGCTGCTCCGGCGTGAACGAACCGCCAAAGCCCGGTGTGTCCAGCGCCAGCAGCCGCCGGCCCGTGAGTGCGCCCATCAGACCCGCGTACATCGCCGACGCGCTCGCGGTCTGATGGAGCAGCACCAGCGGCGGCGCCAGCGCCTGGGCGGGCTGCACCGCGCGGTAGTGGATTTGACCGCCGGAGGTGTCGACGTAGCCTTTGCGCAGCGGGCCGCCCATGATTTCGCCGTTGACAGTGGTATCGTGTTGTTGTAATGTTATATTGTTACTACAAATTAGGGGATTTTCTCCGGCCTGTCAAGCCCGAAGTTGCCGGCCGGCCTCGAGGCGCGCGTCCGCTGGATCGTCACCATCTGAAGGAGGGCTATGCCGACACCGTCTCAGCTTGTCAGCATCCCGGACCTGGTCGATTACATCGACGGCGCTTTCTCCACGCCGAGCGAGGACCTGGGGGTCTGGCTGGAGAACCCCAACACCGGCGAACGCGCCCAACCGCAGAAGGCCACCCGCGCCGAAAATCTGGAGCGCGCGCTGGCGGCGGCCGCGCGCGTCCACGCCACCGGGGCCTGGGCCAAACTGCCCCTCGAAGAGCGTCTCGGCTACCTGATGGCCTTCTCGGCCGAACTAGACAAACGCCAGGCGCGCATCGCCGAGCTGGAGGCCTTCACGACCGGTGTCAGCCACCGCCTGACCAGCCTGTTCGGCTTGATCACCACCGGCGCCTGGGCGCTGGCAGCCGAACAGCTCAAGAGCGGCTGGACGCTGAGCACCCTGCCCGGCCCAAACGGCAACACCGTGGAAATCCACCGGCGGCCGTGGGGCCCCGCGCTGCTGTTGGTGCCCTGGAATGCGCCGGCCCCGATGGCGGCCCACAAAGCCGCCAACGCCCTGGCGGCCGGCTGCCCGGCCATCCTCAAGCCGAGCGAGTGGGCGCCGAACGGCTGTGACCTGTTTGCCGAGGCCGCCCACGCCGCCGGCCTGCCGGCCGGGGTGTTCCAGATCGTGCACGGCGGCCCGGCGGTGGGCGCGCAGCTGGTGGCCGACCCGCGCCTCCGGGCCATCTCGTTCACGGGTGGCCTGGCCGGCGGGCGCTCCATCGCCCAGGCCTGCGCCCCGGACTTCAAGCCCGCGCAGTTGGAGCTGGGCGGCAACAGCGCGGTCGTCGTCC
Organism: Anaerolineales bacterium; assembly: GCA_016789165.1. Classification (GTDB taxonomy): domain Bacteria; phylum Chloroflexota; class Anaerolineae; order Anaerolineales; family UBA6663; genus SpSt-583. The sequence goes on from JAEURL010000408.1 coordinate 4,252, forward strand.
TGGCCGATGCCGATCTGGAGGTCGCGGCCCAGGGCGTCGTCAGCCTGCTCACCTCGCTCAACGGCCAATGGTGCCGGGCGCTCGGTCGTCTGATCGTCCACCGCCCGCTGCAGGCGCGCCTCCTGGAGGCCGTCCTGGAGAAGCTCCGGCACGTGCGCCTGGGCGACTCGGTGGCCATGGACACCGACATGGGGCCGATGGTCCACTCCGGACACCTGCGCAAGCTGCGCGGCCAGATGGACGCCTTGCTGGCCAAGGGCGGTCACGCTCTAGCCAGCACGCCGCTGCCGAACGGCGACCTGGCCGGCGGTCACTTCCTGGCGCCCACACTCATTACGGACGTCGATCCCCGGGACGCCCAGGATGAGATCTTCGGCCCGATCGGCACCGTCCACGCCTTCGACACCGATGCCGAGGCGCTGGCCCTGGCCAACGGCACGCCCTACGGCCTGGAGGCCTACGTCTTCGGCCAGGACGAGGCCCGGGCGTTGGCGCTGGGCCGCGAGATCCGCGCCGGCGGCGTCAAGGTCAACGGCGCCAGCATCCTGAGCCTCAACCTGATGGCGCCGCGCCCCGCCTGGGGGCTGAGCGGGATCAGCGAAGAGGGCACGCTCGAGACGTTCCGGTTCTTCTGCGGCACGCGCGTGGTGGGCGTGGAAGGCCCCTTGTCCCTGGGTTAGTCCGCGCCGCCCCCGGCGGCCGGTGAGGAACTGACAATGACCGATGCCCTTGGCTGGCGCAAAAAGTTCGGCGTGCTGGCGCCCAGCACCAACACCATCGTCGAGCCCGATTTCTACGGGATGAGCGTGCCCGGCGTGACCGCGCACTTCTCGCGCATCCACATCCGCGACCAGAACCTGGGCAGCGACGAGGCCTTCGAGCGGCTGCTGGAGCAGATCCGCGTCGAGATCAACTACGCCATCGACCGCGTGATGACGTGCGCGCCGGACTACATGGTGATGGGTATGAGCGCCGAGACCTTCTGGGACGGCGCTGAAGGCAACCGCGCCTTCATCCAGCGCGTCAGCGACCGCACCGGCCAGGGCCTGCGCGTGGCCACCGGCGCCGAGGCCTGTGAGCGCGCCCTCCAGCTCTTCGGCGCCCAGAAGATCGGCGTCGTCACGCCCTACCAACCCATCGGCGACCGCAACGTGGTCCGCTTCTTCGGCGACCTGGGCTTCGAGGTGGCCGCGATCAAGGGGCTGAAGTGCCCAACCGCCATCGCCATCGCGCACGTCACCGAGGACGAACTGCGCGCGGCCCTGCAGGAGGTCAATGTGCCCGGCGTGGACGCCCTGGTCCAGGTGGGCACGAACCTGAGCATGGTGCGCCTGGCCGATGAGGCCGAACGCTGGCTAAAGAAGCCCGTGCTGGCCATCAACGCCGCCACCTGGTGGATGGCGCTGCGCGACAACGGCATCGCTGACAAGATCTACGGCGCCGGCCGGCTGCTGCGCGAGTTCTAGCCCCGGCCCAGCCAGGCGAGGCCGCCCATGCCAACTGCTTCCCCCCGCGTCCGCGCCGCCGCGCTGCAGTTCGCGGTCGGCCCCGACCTGGACGACAACCTGGCCACGTGCCTGCGGCTGATCGACCAGGCCGCTCCGCATCGGCCGGACCTCGTCGTCCTGCCGGAGTTCATCAACCACATCGCCTGGTACACCGACGCCGCCCACTGCCACCAGGTGGCCGTCGAACTAGACGGCCCCTTCCTGGGCACGCTGGCGGCCAAGGCCGCCGAGCATGGCTGCTATCTCAAGGTGAACGTGACCCTGCGCCGCGCCGCCGGCCAGGTGACCGGCACGAACATCCTGTTTGGCCCGGACGGCCAGCGCCTGGCCGTCAACGACAAGCAGGTATTGATGGGCAACGAGAACAACTTTTTGACGCCGGCCAGCGAGGCCGGGCCGGTGGTGCGCACACCCATCGGCGCGCTGGGCATGTACGCGTGCATGGACGGCGTCATCAACGAGGTGGCGCGCGGGCTGGAGGTGCGCGGAGCGCAGATCCTGCTCAACAGCCTCAACTCCTTCGCCCACGACGAAGCCTCGCTGCACATCCCCGTGCGCGCCGCCGAGAACAAGGTCTTCATCGTGGCCGCCAACAAAGTCGGCGGACTCGTCCCGTCCGATCTGGTGGAGGCCGTGGCGGCCCGGCTCAAGATCGCGCCGCACTTCCTGCACGGCGCCGGCGAGAGCCAGATCGTGGCGCCGGATGGCACCGTGCTGGCCAAAGCGCCTCGCACCGGCGAGGCCGTGGTCGTGGCCGATCTCGAGCTGGCCCAGGCCGACGCCAAGCGCCGGCCAGACGGCACCGATCTGCTGACCTCCCGCCGGCCGGAGTTATACGGCCCCATTGGGGCGCCGCCCGCCGCCCCCGCCCCGCGCCGGGGCGCCGCTGAGATCGCGGCGGCCGTGTATCAACCGGCCGGTGACGGGCCCGCTGTCGTCGCCGAAATCGCCGCAGCCGTCAGCGCGGCGGCGCGCGCCGGCGTGCAGTTCCTGGTCCTGCCTGAACTTGTGCACCTGCCCGGCGGCCGCGTGACCGATCCCGCGGCGGCGGCGGCCGAATCAGCGCGGTTCAGCGCGGCGGTGGCGGCGGCGCTGCCGCCGGAGGGCGCGTGTTTCGTCGTCGCCAGCATAGTGGAAGCGGCTGGAGCCGGCTACACGCACACCGGCGTCCTGATCGGCCGCGATGGCGTTCGGCTGCGACAGCCGCAACTGCACACCGCCGGCCGGCATCCGTGGGTGACCGACCTGGGCCGGGAATTGCGCACGGTCGATCTGCCCTTCGGGCGGGCGGCCGTCATCGTCGGCAACGACGCGCTCTACCCGGAGACCTTCCGGCTGGCGACGCTGCAGGACGTGGAGGTGGTGGGCGTGCCGACCACGCTGCTCGAGCCGTGGGAGATGACGACCGGGCTGCTCGAACGCGCGGCCGAGAACCGCCTGAACGTGGTCGCCGCCGCGCGGCCCGGCCCGGCCGGCACCAGCGCCGTGATCGCCATCACGGAGGACTTCACGCTGTGGACTGAATGGAAGAACCGGCCCTTTGACGGCAACATCACTTACCCGGCCGTGACCCGCGCCGCGGCCGGCCCCGGCCTGACGCGCGCCAGCGTCTACCCGGCGGCGGCCGCCAACCGCCTGATCTCACAGCGGACCGATGTCGTGGACGGCCGGCCGTGGCGGCTCGTCCAGGCCCTCACCGGGACGGAGGCGGCCGCGCTATGACGCTGCCCGTCCTGATTGTCGGCGCCGGCCCGGTGGGCCTCGCCCTGGCGCGCGCCCTGACCTTGCAGGGCCGGGCGGTGCGCGTCTTCGAGGCCCTGGACGCGCTCAGCCCGGAGGCCCGCGCCAGCACCTTCCACCCGCCCACCCTGGAGATGTTCGCCGAGTGGGGCGTGCTCGCGCCGATCCTGGCCGAAGGGCAGCGCGTGGACAGCCTGGAGTATTGGGAGCGGGCCACGCGCGAGCGGATCGCGCGCTTCGATTACGCCCTCCTCGCCGCAGACACGCCCTACCCGTTCCGGTTGCAGCTGCCGCAAGCGCGCGTCACGCGCCTGCTCCTGCCCTATGTCACCGGCTCGCCGTTGGGCGCCGTGCACTTTCAGCATAGCCTGGCCGACTTTCACGATCACGGCACCCACGTCACCGCCATCTTTGAGACGCCCGACGGGCCGCTCAGCGTGGACGGCCAGTACCTGGTGGGCGCGGACGGCGCCCGCAGCACAGTCCGCCGCCGCCTGGGCCTGAACTTCGCCGGGCTGACGTACCCGGATCGGTTCCTGCTGGTGCCAAGCGAGATCGACCTGGAGGCCGTGCTGCCCGGCCTGGGCCCCGTCAACTACATCTTCGACCCCGACGAGTGGATCATCATTCTGCGCCTGCCGGGCGTCACGCGCATCGTCTTCCAGATCGGGCCAGACGAAGATGAAGCGGCGGTGCTGCAACCTGAACGCGTGTCTGCGCGCCTGCGGCGTCTGGCCGGCGCGGCGCCGTTCACAATCAAGGGCACGTCCCTCTACAGCGTGCACCAGCGCATCGCCGACTCCTTCCGCGTCGGCCGCGTTCTGCTGGCCGGCGATGCCGCCCACATCAACAACCCGGCCGGCGGAATGGGCATGAACAGCGGCATCCACGACGCCCACCGCTTGGCGGCGGCCCTGGCGGCCGATAGCGATCACGAACTCGATCGGTACGCGCAGGTCCGGCGCGCCTGGGCCGTGGACAAGGTCCAGCGCCACACTCACGAGACTTACGCCGCGCTCGTGGTCCGCGAGCCGGCCGCACGCCAGGAGCGCAACGAGCGCTACCGCGCGCTGGCGGCCGACCCCGCGCAGGCCCGCGCCTATCTCTTACGCGCCTCGATGCTCGAAGACCGGCTGTGACC
>JAEURL010000415.1 GCA_016789165.1 Anaerolineales bacterium
ACTAGGATCTTGACCGCAGGGTGGGGCAGTGTTTGGTCCTACGGCGATACCCAGTCACCAATCGGTTTCGTCAAAGCCCCCAGACGTTATAGCCTAGTTCACCGCCGGCAGTGGATTGCGGACCAGCCGCCGGCCATGGCCCGATGCCGCTTGGCCCTCAGGGGAACCTCGCGTGTCTTGCGGCCGGGCTGCCGTTGAACCACTGCGTAAGAACCCTGTCAACTGGGAGGGCATCATGATGACACCGAACATGCGGACACCGTCAAGACGGATCGGCGTCCTGTTTCTGGCCGCGGCGCTGCTGCTGGCGGGCTGCCAGCCGGCGGCCACCGCCGAGCCGCCCACCGCAACGGCCGCGCCGCCTACTCGGACTCCCGCGCCCACCAACACCCCGCTGCCGCCGACGGCGACGTTCACGGCCACGCCGCTGCCCACCTCCACGCCGCTGCCCACCGCAACCCAGACGCCGGACCTGGACGCCACGCTGGCCGTGCGCGCCACCCAGACCGTGGAGCCGCTCATCGGCCAGATCAACGAGCAATTGGTCGAGTTCAACCTCTCGACGGACGAGGGCCGTTTTGGCGGCCTGGCCAAACCGCTCAAAATCACGGTTTCGACCTACATGGAGTGGGAATTCAAGGAGCCCTTCCCGGACCTGGAGGTCTCCGACTTCGTCCTGCACACCAGTCTGGATTGGCACACCTCGAGCGGCCTGGCCGGCTGCGGCATCCTCTTCCGGGCTGAAGCGCTGGAAAAGAAGCGGCCGACGCTGTACGAGCTCATGCTGGTCCGCCTGCAGAACGCGCCCGGCTGGTGGCTGGTGCGGTATGAGGAAGGCCAATTCGAACGCGAGTTGATTGATAAGAGCTCGGGCTACATCAACGACGAGCAGGACAGCACCAACGATATCTACCTGGTCGCGCGGGGGGATACCTACATGCTGTATGTGAACGGCAAGCGGCTGGGCCAGGCGGTGGACGGCGCGCTCACGCGCGGCGCGATCGCCTTTCAGGCTTACCAGGAGTCGGGCGAGACCACCTGTTCGTTCTCCGATACCTGGCTGTGGATCCTGGATGAGCCCTGACCAGCGGGCGTCGGACGCCAAGCCGTTAACGTGATCAGCCAGCCAGGCAGCAGGAGGGGCGCCGTGTCATCTCTTCGTCGGGTCATCCGTCTCAGCGCCTTCATGGCCGTGGCGGCCGCCGTGTTCTGCTGGGCGGCCCCGGCCTACGCCGATACCAGCTACGTCGTTCAGCCGGGTGACACTCTGACCCGGATTGCGGCCCGGCAGGGCACCACCGTCGAGCTGCTGGTCCAGGCCAACCATCTCAAGAACGCCAACGCCATCCAGGTTGGCCAGACCCTCATCATCCCCGATGGGTCCGCATCGGCGGCGCCGGCCGCGTCGGCGGGCGGCGGGACCTATGTGGTCCAGCCCGGCGATTCGCTGGCCCGCATCGCGGCGCGGCTGCAGGTTGACCTGGATGCGCTGATTCGGGCCAACGCGCTGACCTCCAGCGTGCTGCACCCTGGCCAGACCCTGATCATCCCCGCCGCCGGCGCGCCGGCGCAGGTGCCGCAGCGCATTCGCGGCGACGCGGCTTTCACCCGCCGGGTGCAGGCCGCGTTGGATTGGCTGCAAGCCGCGGACGCCAACGCCTATGCCCGGGTGGATACCTACGTCACCCTGATCATCCCCAGCCCGTACCGCAACCTGGCCCAGGCGCAGTCCCGCGCCGGCGGCTGCCTGGTGCGCGCCCTGGCGCGGGCGGATATGTCCACGCCTATGATCGCCGTGATGCTTCTCCATGAGTCCATCCACTGCCAGCAGTTTGCGGCCGGCGGCGAATTAACCTCCAAGACGGCGGAGGTCGAAGCCTATACCGAGCAGCTGGCGTTCATGAACCAGCACGGCTTCTCGGCGGCCGAGATCGCCTACTACGAGAAAGTGCTGGCTTACTATCAAAGCCAGCCCGACGGCGACCAGCAGGTGCCGCCGCCCAACTTCTGAGCAGTCCTGCGGTCGGCGAGGCCCGCCCGGCGCGGGTCAAGGGCCTCCGCCGGCCGCTTTGACGCGGAAGACCGGGATCTGGGGGGCGGCCGCGGCAAAGGCCTCCAGCGGCGCGTCTTTGTCCACGGCGATGTGCGGCCGGGCGCCCGGCGCCCGCTGCAAATACGCCTTGAGGATCGGGCCGCGCTGCTCGGCCGGCACCTCTTCCAGCACCACGCGTTCCACCCGCCCGTGCCGCATCACGGCCTGGCCGCCGGCCGCGGCCACATTGCGCACCCAGGCGGCCTCCGTCCCCAGCATCGAAACCAAGTAGCGTTCGCCGGCTGTCACCGTCAGGACGAGCGGAAAGGAAATCGGACGCCCGGAGCGGCGGCCGACGACTTCCAGCGTGACCAGATAGTTGGGCGCGATCCCCAGCGCGTGCAGGCTCGCCCAGCCCCGGTTAAGAATCCGCGCCAGCCAATTGGGACGCCCGGCTTGGTAGAGCCACCGCTTGAAGTCTTTATAGTTCATTCCCACCCCGCTCGATTTTTTAGGATAATGCCGCCACAGCCCTTAATACGCGCCCGCGGGCCGCAGGAGGCGGAGCATGCCCCACAGAATCATTTTTGACACCGATCCGGGCGTCGACGACGCGCTGGCCCTGCTGCTGGCGCTGGCTTCGCCGGAGTTGGACGTGCTCGGGGTGACCACGGTCTTTGGCAACGCCGCGGTGGAGCAGACCACGCGCAACGCCCAGCACATCCTGGAAGTAGCCGGCCGGCCGGATCTCCCAGTGGTGGCCGGCGCCGGCCAGCCCCTGGCCCGGCCGCGCCAGCCCAAGGTCGCCGTCCACGGCGCGGACGGCCTGGGCGATATCGGCCTGCCGCCGGCGGCGCGCCCGCCCGCCGCCTGGCCGGGCGGGGCGGCCGGTTTTATCGCCGACACGCTTCTGGCGCAGCCGGGTGTGGTGACCGTGGTGGCGGTAGGTCCGCTCACCAACCTGGCGCAGGCGCTGGCTGCCCGGCCGGAGGTGGCCGCGGCGGCCCGCCGCGTGATCATCATGGGCGGGGCCGTCTTCTGCCGCGGCAACCGAACCCCGGTGGCGGAGGCCAACTTCGCGGACGATCCGGAGGCGGCCCGGGCGGTGCTGGGCGCGGGCTGGCCGGTGACCCTAATAGGCCTGGACGTCACCATGCGGACAGTCGCCTCCGACGCCTTCCTGGACCAACTGCTGCGGGCCGGCCGGCCGGCGACGGATTTCCTGGCCCGCAGCCTGCCCGTCTATCGGGCCTCCTATCGTACCCGCTACGCGCTCAACGGCCTCCCCACCCATGACCCCTCGGCGGTGGCGGCCGCCCTCGACCCGACGTTGTTCAGCGCCAAGCCGGTGCCGCTCTACGTGGAGGTGGAAGGGCGCTGCGCGGGCCAGACCGTGCCGGATCTCTACGGCCAATGGGCGCCGCTGCCCGTCATCGACGTCGGCGTGGACGTGGACTCGGGCCGGCTGTTGGCCCTGCTTCAGGCGCGGCTGGGATAGGCGGCGCGGCCGCGAACCCAACGGCGCGGATGAACGCTGCGGAGCTTAGCGGGCCCCGGCTTTCCGGGCGGGCGCGGACGGTTTCAACCCCAGGGCCTGCCGCCCGGCGGGCGTCATCCGGCCGGCCCGGATCAGCGCCCGGGCCCGCGCCTTGTTCCGCGGGGAGTGGGTGCCCAGGGTCCTGCGCGGCGTGAAGCGCTGCAGGTAGGAGACGTCGTCGTACGCCCGTCGGGCGCTCTCGCTCCACCCGAAGCACAGCCCCTCATCCAGCACCGCCTCGAACGATACCGAGGCGCGGCCGGAGCTCTTCTTGAAAATACGCAGCCAGATCCCGGGGGACGTGGCGTGGTGAGCCGCCAGCCAGGCGTGCAGCTCGCCGGCCGAAGCAAAGGCCAGGATGGGGAGCTCGTCAGGCATCAGTGGGCTCCTCCGGCCTCACGGCCGGGGCCTGCCCTGGAACGGGCGGCCGGCTACTTCAGGACCTCGAAGCCCGTCACCCGCCACATCCAGTCCTCGTCCACGAGGTTCGGATCGTCGAACGCTATCTGGCTGGGGAAGTGATAGGCCGGGTCATAGGTGATCTCGGCGGGGGGCGTCGTTGACAGCGAGCGGACTTTCCGGAACAGGCCCGCGGCCGTGAAGTCCTCGGCCGTGAAGGCCTCCACCCGGCATTGCCCGCCCTCGAAGGGCGCCGGGATGCAGCTGGCGGCGGCGTCCGCCACCTGGCCAGCGTGCACCGTGATCTGATGGGATTGGGCGTGCCAGATGCTGTTGACCACAAGGACTTCGATGCGATAGTCCGTGATCGCCTGCGCCAGCCAGGCCTGCTCC
>JAEURL010000420.1 GCA_016789165.1 Anaerolineales bacterium
GCGCCGGCGGCCAGCGCCGCGCGCCGCTCCGCCACCAGTTGTTGCACCGCCTGATCGAGCTGGCGCAGGGCGGCCTGGAAGCGCTGGTGGCGCGGCGTGGGCGCCCAGAGCGGCAGGGCCAGCGGGGTCTGGGCGCGATAGACGATGAAATCCAGCGCGGTCAGGACGGCCCGGACCAGGCCGCCGGCCTGGGCGCTCAAATCGGTGCTGAACAGCGTGTGGCCGACCACCTCCAGCGCCAACGCCATCATCTCGGCGTCCACGTCCAGGGGGGCGCCGGCCGGGTGGGCCGCCCATAACGCCCGGCGGCGCTCGGCCGCGGCCGTCATCGCCGCGCCGAAATCCGCGAGGCGCTGGCGGTGGAAGGCCGGCTGCATCATCCGGCGCTGGCGCAGCCAGACCTCGCCGTCACTGGTGAGCAGGCCCCGGCCCGTTACCAGCGCCAGGGTATTGAACTGGATTGTGTCTTTGCTGTAATTCCGGTGGTTGTCCTGCAGGACGTGCCGGACGGCGGCGGGGTCGTTCACGGCGAAGACGGCCAGGTTGCCGATGGGGAACTGGACCACGGCGCCGTAGTCCTGCGCGCAGCCCAGCAGGAAGCTAAGCGGGTCGCGCTGGATGGCTTGAATCTGGCGGAGGAGAGTTGGGCCGGACGGGCCGGGGGCGCTGGGTTTCATCGGGGCCGATGATAACCCAGACCAGGGGGATCAGGCGTACACGTCAACGCCGCCGCGGGCCGCGGCCGTGGTCTGCTGGATCATGCGCAGCAGTGCTTCAGCCTGAGCGCGCTCCGTATCCTGCACTTGCTTGAGGACGGCGACGGCCACCTGAGACTGGATCTGGCCGGATTTGAGCGCGCTGGCGGATTCAGCCATGGCCACGGGCGAAGAGGCGGCAATGTTCATAAGTCTGTTATCGGCCCGGCCGGCGCGGTCTTGAACGGGGCGCGGCCGGCGGGAAATGTGGCACAATGCCGGCATGCTGACGCCGTTCACTCAGGCCATCACCTTCCTGCCCACCCCGGACCTGGCCGGCACCGCCCGTTTCTACGGGCAGGGGCTGGGCCTGCGCCTGGCCCGCGATCAAGGCACATGCCACATTTACCACGTCGCCGGCGGCGCTTATCTGGGGTTCTGCCAGAACGCGGCCGTGATGCCCGAGCCGGGGCGCGTGGTGCTGACCTTGATCACGGCTGATGTGGACGGTTGGTGCGCCCGTCTGCGGGCCGCGGGGGTCGAGATCGTCAAGGCGCCGGCCGACAACCCGCCGTACCGGATCTACAACGCCTTCGTGCGTGACCCGAACGGCTATCTGGTGGAAGTACAACGGTTTTGGGAAGCGTTGGAGTAAGGAGCAAAACGATGCGGCGATGGATCAATGCCTTGCTGGCGCTGGCGCTGCTGTTGGGGGCCATGCCGGCCCAGGCCCAGACGGCGCCGCCCGACCTGCGGTTTGGCGCGGTGGAAGCCTATATGGCGCCGGACCGGGCGGCCGAGCTGCGCGTGGGCTGGGACCGGATGGTGGTGCGCTGGCATGAGCGTCAGCCGGACAGCCCGGACCAGTGGAATGTGCCCGGCGAGGAGGGCCAGCGCGTGGACGCGGCCCTGGCCGCCGGCCGCGAGACCGTGATGCTGCTGATGGGCACGCCGGCCTGGGCCACCGACGGCGCCCCGCTCGGCGGGGTGCCGCGCGGGTTGTATCTGCCCGTCGACGACCCGGGCAACCTGTGGGCGGCCTTCGTGCGCCGGATGGTGAGCGAGTACGCCGGCCGCGTCAACCACTGGATCATCTGGAACGAGCCGGACATCGCGCCCGAGGACTTCGGCGCGCAATTTATCGGCTCGGTGCAGGATTACTACCAACTGCTCAAGATCGCCTACCAGGCGGCCAAGCGCGCCAACCCGCAGGCCGTCATCCATCTGGCTGGAATGACGCACTGGCACGACGTGGTGCACAACCGGCCGTCCTACCTCCTGCGGCTCCTGCAGACGGCCAGCAAGGACCCGACCGCGCGCCGCAACAACTATTACTTTGACGTCGCCACCCTGCACATCTACTTCCGCACGGATTCGGTCTTCGACCTGATCACGCTGTACTACGGCACCCTGCGGCGCTTTGGGCTGCGCCAGCCGATCTGGCTGAACGAGACCAACGCCGCGCCGTATGACGACCCGCAGCTGCCGTGGGAGGGGCCGATGTTCCGCCTGACCATGGACCAGCAGGCCGGCTTCGTGGTCCAGGCTACAGCGCTCGCCCTGGCGGCCGGCGCGGAGCGGGTGGCGATCTACAAACTCACCAATCCGGACGTGCCCTACGCCGGCGCCGACTACTATGGCTTGTACCGACCCGACGGCTCGTCGCGGCCGGCGGTGGAGGCCTTCCGCCTGGTCACCACCCACTTCGCCGGGGTGCGCCGGACCACCTACGTCGCCCAGCGCAGCCATTACATCGTCCGCCTGGAGCGGCCGGGCGCGGTGACGCGCGTGCTGTGGGCGCGGCAGGCGCAGGCCGTGACGGTGCGTGTGCGGGCCACGGCCGGAACGACGGCCGTGGCGCTCTATGATCCGTCCGGCGCGGCCTATCCGGTGGCCGCCGACCGCAATGGCAACTACACGCTGACCCTGCCGGCCGCGCTTTGCCCGGAGGCGGCGGCCGGCTGCGTGGTGGGCGGCACGCCCTGGGTCCTGGTGGAGACGCTTGGCCGGCGTTGATATGCTAGAATAATTTCCATGTCCGCCGCGCCGCCGCCGCTCCCCAAGGTTCGCAACCCGCGCACCGCCGCCGTGATCCGGCGCGAGGTGCTGTGGCAGATCACGGTCCCGGTGGGCGTGGCGCTGGCCCTGACCCTGGCCATGATGATCCTGATCGTGCTGGGGCGGGGGGCGCCGGTCCGCGTGGGCGCCCTGGCTGATTTCTCACTGATGCTCCTGATCGGGATCGCCTTCGGCCTGGGGTTGGGCCTGTTTGCGGTGCTGGCGGCGCTGGTGTACGGGCTGGTCTACCTGCTGCGTGAGGCGCCGTTCTGGTTCAAGCGCCTGCAGGACTTCCTGTGGGGGGTGGCCGGCCAGACCAAGGCCATGACACGCCAGGTGGATAACCGCATCGTGGGCGTGCACATCTCGGCGGCGGCCTTGCAGAGCATCTGGGCGCAATTACGGGCGCTGTTCGCGCCGTGGAGGACACCGTGAGTAATCTGAATTGGCGCACGCGGGCCATGCTGGCCGGCGGGGCAGTGGGGGCGCTGTTGGGGGTGGTGGCCGCCTACGTCTACGTGAACTCGGTGGACAAGAACGACGAGGTGCCGGACCTCAATCCGGCTGAGGCGGTGGCCATCGGCCTGGCGGTGCTGGGCGTGCTGCGGCAGATCGCGGCGCTGCCCGAAGGGAAGAAGGGGAAGAAGAAGTAAGCGCCACCCCACGCAGAAATTGACCGCCCTGCCGGCCGACCCAGGCCGGCAGTTTTTTTGTCAGCCCCAAGGCATGACATTCGGGCATTGACTCGCTCGGCGCTCTGCTTATAATGCGAATGAACGTTCGTTCATTTACGAGTGGAGACCGTATGGCCAGCCCTACCTCGCCCGCCGCGCTCTCCGAGCCGGCCGAGCCCAGCAAAGGCGAAGCGACCCGCGCCCGGGTGATCGAGGCCGCGCACGCCTTGTTCCTCAAGCAAGGCTTTCACGGCACCAGCATGCGTGCGATTGCCGACAAGGCCGGCCTGGCCGTTGGCGGCATCTACAACCACTTCGGCACTAAGGAAGAGATCTTCGCCGCGGTCCTGGACGCTAACCACCCCTACCATCTGGTGCTGCCAACCCTGGAGGAGACGCAGGGCGAGACGGTGGAGGCCTTCGTCCGCGACGCCGCCCGCCGCTTCCAGGTCGGCCTGGACGGCGCCGAAACGCGCCTGTTGCCGCTGATGTTTATGGAGCTGGTGGAATTCCAGGGCCGGCACATCCGCAGCCTGGCCAACCAGCTGTTACCGCCCCTGCTGGCGTTTCTGCAAAAACTGCAGACGCGGCGCGGCCGGCTGCGCAACCTGCCGCTGCCGGTGCTGCTGCGCGCCCTGTTCGGGCTGTTGGTGGGGCACCTGATCACCGACATGATCCTGCGCGGCCTCAAACATGCGCCGGCGCTGAAAGGCCTGGAAGATTACCCGTGGTTTGACGCCACGGTCGATATCTACCTGCACGGCATCCTGGCCGAAGAGGAGCCCGCCGCGTGAACACGCGCCTGCTGTCCATCGTCCGCAAAGAGTTCATCCAGATTTCGCGTGATCCGCGCACGCTGATCCTGGTGCTGATCATCCCGGTGATGCAGCTCTTCCTGCTGGGCTACGCCGCCACCAACGACGTGCGTAACGTGCCGCTGGCCGTCTTTGACCAGGACCGCGGGCCGGCCGCGCGCAGCCTGCTGGACGCCTTCCGCGCCGCGGACTATTTCCGCCTGGCCTACGACGTGGACTCCCAGGCTGAGCTGCAATCCCTGATCGACGGCGGCCAGGCGCGGGCCGGCCTGATCATCCCGCCCGATTACAGCACGCGTCTGAGCGGCGGCGGCAACGCGTCCGTGGCCTTCATTCTGGACGGCAGCGACCCCACCGTGGCGGCCACCGCCCTCTCGGCCGCGCAGCTGATCGGCCAAACGCGCGCCACCGCGATCATGGCCGAGCGCCTGGAGCGCCGCGGCGCCTCCCTGCGCGTGGCCCTGCCGGTGGAGGTGCGCACCCAGGTCTGGTACAACCCCGACCTCGAACAGGCCTACTTCATGGTGCCGGGCGTGATCGGCATGATCCTGTTCGCGCTGACCTCCATCCTGACCGCCACCGCCATCGTGCGCGAGCGTGAGCGCGGCACCATCGAGCAGCTGATCGTCACCCCGATCCGCTCGTGGGAGCTGGTGGTGGGCAAGCTGCTGCCGTACGTGGTGCTGGCGCTGCTGAACACCATTGAGGTGCTCGTCATCGGCGCCTGGTGGTTCGGCGTGCCCGTGCGCGGCAACGTGGCCCTGATCCTGGGCGTCTCGGCCATCTTCCTGATGTCCAGCCTGGGCATCGGCCTGCTGGCCTCCACCATCGCCAACACCCAGCAGGAGGCCATGCTGAGCGTGTGGATGATGCTCCTGCCCAGCATCTTCCTCTCCGGCTTCTTTTTCCCGCTGGAAGCCATGCCGTTGGTGCTGCGCTGGCTCTCGTACGCCATGCCGCTGCGCTACTACCTGGTCATCATCCGCTCGATGATGCTCAAGGGCGTGGGGCTGGAGGCCATCCAGGGCGACGTGCTGGCGCTGACGATTTTCGGCGTGGTGATTATGGGCGCGGCGGCGGCGCGCTTCCGCAAGCGTTTGGATTAACGTCCCGATCCCAAGCCCTCCCGCCGGGGCCGGCCACTGCGCGTGCCGGGCGCGGGGCGCATGGGATTGGGGAATTGGAGAATTGCCATGCATCCTGATCCTCGCAGAATCCTGCCGGTCATCCTCATCCTGGCCATCCTGGGCGGGGCGGCCTGGTGGTACTGGGGCGGCGGCGCGGGCGGGGCGGCCGAGGCCGGCGGCCTGAGCGCTTCCGGCACCATCGAGGCCACGCAGATCGAGCTGGGCCCGGAGCTGGCCGGCCGCGTGCTGGCCGTGGAGGCGGACGAGGGCGACGCTGTGGCCGCCGGCGTGGTGCTGGTGCGGCTGGACGCCAGCCTGTTGGAGGCCCAGCGCGCCCAGGCGCTGGCCGCCGTGGCCGTGGCCCAGGCCGCGCTGAACAC
>JAEURL010000421.1 GCA_016789165.1 Anaerolineales bacterium
CGGCTTGCCGCGCAGGTGGACCTTGATGATCTGCTCGCGGCCCTTCATGTCCGGCCGGTCCAGCACCACGCGCCGGTCAAAGCGGCCGGGGCGCATCAGGGCCGGGTCCAGGATGTCCGGGCGGTTGGTGGCGGCGATGACGATGATGTTGGTGTCGGTGTCGAAGCCGTCCATCTCCACCAGGATCTGGTTGAGGGTCTGCTCGCGCTCGTCGTGCGAGCCGCCCAGGCCGGCCCCGCGGTGGCGGCCGACGGCGTCGATCTCGTCGACGAAGATGATGCAGGGCGAGTGGCGCTTGGCCTGGTCAAACAGGTCGCGCACGCGGCTGGCGCCCACGCCCACGAACATCTCCACGAACTCGGAGCCCGAGATGGAGAAGAAGGGCACGCCGGCCTCGCCGGCCACGGCTTTGGAGAGCAGGGTCTTGCCGGTGCCGGGCGAACCCACCAGCAGCACGCCCTTGGGGATGCGGGCGCCCAAGGTGATGAACTTGTCCGGCTCCTTGAGGAACTCGACGATTTCCTTGAGCTCTTCCTTGGCCTCGTCCACACCGGCCACGTCCTCAAAGGTCACGGTCGGGTGGTCGCCGTTAAACATGCGCGCCCGGCTCTTGCCGAAGGACAGCGCCTGATTGTTGCTGCCTTGCGCCTGCCGGAGCATGAAGTAGATCACGCCCACCACCAGCAGGGCCGGCAGCATATACCCCAGGAAGGTCAGGATGCCGCCCAGCTCCGACGGCTTCTTCACCTCCCACTTGACCTCGGCCAGGCGCTCGGGTGAGACGTTGAGCGCGTTCATCTGGTCGAAGATCGTGCTGGTGGGCTCCTTGCGCGACTCGGCCTCGCGCCGGTCGGTGTAGGTGATGTGCAGGGTGTTCTCGTCCACCACGATCTTGGCCACGCGGCCGGACTGGACGTCCGCGGCCAGGTCCGAGAGCGGCACCTGGTCCGTCTGGGGCTGCTGGCGGAACTGGAACAGCAGCACCACGATGGCGACGATGATCAAGATGTAGACAAAGGCACTGCGTATGCGGGCAGAGATCACTTCATACCTCCCACAGCGTAACCAAGGCCAGGGCGCTGTGTTCTAACATGATTATACCATCGGCTTTCTCCGCTTAACGGCCGCCTGATTGGGTAGGGACGTTTAGGATTTAGTGAGAGGAACCGGCGCGCGCCAGGCGCGGCCGGCCGGCCGAAGGGGGCGGAGCGGCCCACTCCCTACCGCGTGTACATCATGAAGACCCAGACCCACAGGGGGACCAGGCCGGCCACGGCCAAAAAGGCCAGGAAGCCCAGCCCGAGGGCGATCCAGTCCAGGCTGCCGTCCTCCGGGACCTCGTCGCCGGCGCCCTCCGAGCGCACGGTGGGCTCGGACACGGTGCGGCGGGTGGCGCCCGGCGCCGCGACGCTGGTGGTGCCGCCGGGCGGGATGACGCGCGGCAAAGGCTGCGAGGGCGTCTGGCCGGCGGCCAGCTGCGCCCCGGTCAGGCTGTCGCCCTGCTGGCGGTAGGAGATCAGGATGCGGCCGAGCTGATCGGCGGTGCGGTAGCGCGCGGCCGGCTCCTTGGCCAGCACCTTGTGGACGATGCGTTCCAGAGTCTCGGAGACCTGCGGGTTGAAGAGCGAGAGCCGCGGCGGCTCCTCGCGCAGGTGCAGCATAGCCAGGGCCTGCTGGGTGGAGGCCACGAACGGCAGCCGGCCGGCCAGCATCTCGAACAGCACCACGCCCACCGAATACACGTCCGAGGCCGGGGTGGGGTGCTCGCCGGCGGCCTGCTCGGGCGAGTAATACTGCGGGCTGCCCCAGACCACGTCCGTGGTCTCGCCGGGCCGGATGTTGGCCAGCGCGCGGGCGATGCCGAAGTCCGTGATCTTCACCCGGCCGTCGGGCGTCACCAGAATGTTCTGGGGTTTGATGTCACAGTGCACCAGGCCGGCCCGGTGGGCGTAGCCCACGCCGGCGCAGATCTGGATGCCCAGGTCGATGGCCCGCTCGACCGGGAAGGGCGCGCCTTCCTTGATGAGCGTCTTCAGGTCCTGCCCCTCGATGTACTCCATGACGATGTAATAACGCCCGCCGTCGCGGCCGAAATCGTGCACGGTGACGATGTTGGGGTGCGCCAGGTTGGCGGCGGCGCGCGCCTCCTGCTGGAAGCGGGCCAGGAACTCCGGGTCGCCGGTCAGGTTCTCGCGCAGGATCTTGACCGCCACCAGCCGGCCCAGCGAGAGGTCCTGAGCCTTGTGGACCACGGCCATGCCGCCCTGGCCGATAGGGTTAAGTAGTTTATAGCGCTTGTTGAGCAGGGGCGTCTCGGTGGACATGCGGCTGGATTGTACATGAAGCGCCGGAAAAACCCAACGCGGCTCCAACCGACGGTCGGCTGGCTCAGGACCCTGCCCGAAAGACGACGGCTGGCACCGCCAGCGATCGTCCCACGCCCGCTAGGCTGCCGGCAGGGTGAAGAAAAGGCGCGTGCCCTGGCCGGGTCCGCTCTCCGCCTCGATCTGGCCGCCGTGGGCCTCCACGATGGCGCGGGCGATGGCCAGCCCCAGGCCGGCGCCGCCGGTGGCCCGGCTGCGCGACTTCTCACCCCGGTAGAACTGCTCGAAGATGTGCGGCAGGTCGCTGGCCGCGATGCCCTCGCCCGTATCCCGCACCTCCACGCGCACCGACCGCCCCATCCGGTCCGCACGCACGGTCACTTGGCCGCCGGCCGGCGTGTGCTGCAGGGCATTGCCCACCAGGTTGGCCAACACCCGCCCGATGCGGGCGGCATCCAGGCTGACGGGGTCCACGCCCGGCGCGACTTGGCCGGCCACGGCCACCCCGCGCTGGTCGGCCAGGGCCGCGAAGCTCTCCAGAGTGTCGGAGATCAAATCGCCCAGGCTGGCCGGAGCGCGGTCGAGCGGCAGGCCGCCGGCCTCCAACTGCGCCATCTGAAACAGGTCGTCAATCAGCAGCGAGAGCGCCTGCACGTCGCGCTGGGCGGTGCGCAGGTAGCGCTGGACCGCGGCCGGCTCCTCCACCAGGCCGTCCGCCAGGGCTTCGATGCGCGCCCGCACCGCGGCCAGCGGTGTCTGCAGGTCATGGCTGACCCCGGCGATCAGGTCCCGGCGCAGCTGCTCCAGCTCGCGCTGCTGGCGGTCGACGGCCTCCAGCTGGGCGGCCATGTAGTTGAAGCTGCGCGCCAGCTCGGCCAGCTCGTCCCGGCCCTGCTCCGGAGCGCGCGTGGCCAGCCGGCCGGCGGCCAGGGCCTGCGCCGCCGCGCCCAGAGCCGTCAGCCGCGCGGTCAGGGCTTCGGCGAAGAAGTAACCGAAAGCCAGGGCGATGCCGCCGGCGAAGACTAGCAGAATGCCAGCCAGCTGCAGATCATGGGGGCTGGCAAACATCTGCTGGGCGGCCAGCCAGACGTTCAAGAAGGTCAGCAGGCTGGAAAGGGCGGCACCGCCCAGGATCGTCCAACGCAAACGCGGCGAGCGGTGGATCCAGCCCAGCCGGAAGGCGAGATAAGCGGCGCCCACCGAGCCTACGGCCGTCGCGGCCAGCAAGGCCGCCATCTGGCT
>JAEURL010000425.1 GCA_016789165.1 Anaerolineales bacterium
CGGCCAGCATGGGCGGCACCACGGCCGCCACGTTGGGCAGCTCGAACAGGTCTTTGAGGGCCAGCCCGCCGGCCCCCAGCAGGGCCGGGATGGAGGCCAGGAAGCTGAAGCGGGCCGCGGCCTTCCGGTCTAGCCCCACCAGCAGGCCGCCGGCGATGGTGGCGCCGGAGCGCGAGACGCCGGGCACCAGCGCCAACGCCTGGCCCAGGCCCACCACCAGCGCGTCGCGCCAGGTCAGCTGCTCCAGGCCGTGGTCGCGCCGGCCGATCCGCTCCACGGCGTAGATCAGGCCCGAGAACGCGATCAAAATGCCGACCACCACGTACGGCTGGGCGTGCAGGACCTCCACCCAGTCCTTGAACGCCACGCCGACCACGACCGCCGGCAGGGTGGCGACGACGATCAGCCAGCCCAGCCGGGCCTCCGGCGCCGCGAAGGGCTGGCGCGCGGCCAGGCCGGCCAGCACCGCGCGCAAGATGCCCCACAGGTCGCGCCAGAAATAGACGATCACGGCCAGCAGCGTGCCCCACTGCACCAGGATGTCGAACACGAACTTGGCCTGCTCGAACTCGGGGGTCAGCGTCCAGCCGAAGACGGCCGGCGTGATGATCAGGTGGGCGGTGGAGGAGACCGGCAGGAATTCCGTCAGGCCCTGCACCAGGCCCAGGATGAGCGATTGCACGATGTCCATTTAAGCCTCTTCGTCCGCTTCGGCCGCGCCCACGGGCGTGTAGCCGGCCAGGAAGGCGTCCGCGTATTGCGCGAAGGTGCCGGCCAGGATGGCGGCGCGCATCTCGCGCATCAGGGTCAACAGCATGTGGACGTTGTGACGGGTCAGCAAGGTGGCGCCCAGGATCTCCTTGGCCGTCACCAGGTGGCGGAGATAAGCGCGCGTGAAGTGCCGGCAGCAGTAGCAGGCGCAGCCGGCCTCCACCGGGCCGGGGTCACGCGCAAAGGTGGCGTTGTTCAGGTTCAGCCGGCCGGCGCGCGTCAGGGCCGCGCCGTTGCGCGCCAGGCGGGTCGGCAGGACGCAGTCGAAGATGTCCACGCCGCGCCGCACGCCGTTCACCAGGTCCTCCGGCGAGCCCACCCCCATCAGGTAGCGCGGCTTGCCGGCCGGCAGCAGCGGCTCCACCTCGTCCAAGGTGGCGTGCATCTGGGCCTTGGTCTCGCCCACCGCCAGCCCGCCGATGGCGTAGCCGGGGAAATCCAGGCCGGCCAGGAAGCGCGCCGAGGCCGCGCGCAGGTCCGGGAAGACCCCGCCCTGGACGATGCCGAACAGGGCCTGGTCCGGCCGGGCCTTGGCCCGCTGGCAGCGCTCGGCCCAGGCGTGGGTGCGGCGCAGGGCGGCCTCGTTGTAGGCCCGGTCCAGCGGCGGCGGGCACTCGTCGAAGGCCATGATGATATCGGCGCCGAGCGCCTCCTGGATGGCAATCGACTTCTCCGGCGTGAAGCGGTGCGCCGAGCCGTCCAGGTGGCTGCGGAAGGTTACGCCGTCGTCGTCCACCTGGCGGATCTTGGCCAGCGAGAAGACCTGGAAGCCGCCCGAGTCGGTGAGCATGGGGCCGTCCCACTGCATGAAGCCGTGCAGGCCGCCCAGCTCGCGCACCAGCGCCTCGCCGGGGCGCAGGTAGAGGTGATAGGTGTTGCTCAGCACCAGCGTGGCGCCCAGCTCGTGCAGCTGCGCGGGCGTGAGCGCCTTGACCGTGGCCTGGGTGCCCACCGGCGCGAAGACCGGCGTGGGCAGGGGGCCGTGCGGGGTGTGGAACAGGCCGGCCCGTGCGCGGCCCGAGGTGGCGAGAAGCTCGAATTCGAACATGATTGGACCGATGACCAATGCCGAACGACGAGGGCCGCCGGCGTTCAGCAGAAAGCGCGGACGGCCGGCGCTCGCCCTCCGCCGTCAGTGAATGCCCCAAAACACGGCCAGCCCGATCAGGAAGACCACCAGCAGCACCAGGGAGAGCGGCAGGCCCACGCGCGCGTAGTCGCCAAACTTGTAGCCGCCGGGGCCCATCACCAGCATGTTAGCCGAATGGCTGATGGGCGTCAGGAAGGCCATCGAGCAGCCCAGCGCCACGGCCATCGCCATCCCGCGCGGATCGGCCTGCAGGTGTTCGGCGGCCGCGATGGCGATGGGCGCCAGCACCACGGGCGTCACCTGGCCGCTCAGCACCTGGGTGAGCAAGGTGGCCAGCAGGAAGAGGCCGCCGGCCACGGCCAGCGGCCCCCAGCCGCCCAGCCCGCTGACGAGCCACTGGCCGATCAGGGCGGCGGCGCCGGTGCCGGCGATGGCGGTGCCCAACGGCAGCATGCCCGCGATCAGGAAGACCGACTTCCACTCGATGGACTCGTAGGCCTCGTCCATGCTCAAGCAGTTGAACAGCACCATCAGACAGGCCGCGGCGAAGGCCGCCTGGGCGATGGGCAGCAGGTTGGCGGCCGGCAGGATCACGGCCGCCGCGGTCAGGCCGAGGGCGACCCAGGCCCGGCGCGGCAGGGCGCCGGCCTCGCCCACGTCTTCCTCCAGCACCAGGAAGTTCGGATTCTTGCGCAGCTGCTGGATGCGCGAGCGCTGGCCCTGCATCAGCAGCGCGTCGCCGAAGCGCAGCGGGATCTCGGCCAGCGCGTCGCGCAGGGTGTTGCCCTCGCGCCAGATGGCCAGCACGCTCAGATTGTACCGGTCGCGGAACTGGATCTCACGCAGGGTCTTGCCGGCCAGCGACGAGCGCGGCGCCAGGGTCACCTCCACCAGGCTGATCTCGTCGGAAGCCAGCTGGCCGGTCCAGCCGGGGTCTTCGGTGAAGATCAGGCCGTAGGCCTCCAGTTCCTGCGGGTCGATATGACCCGTGAAGAGCACCACATCGCCTTCGCGCACCACCTCCGAGCGCGCCGGGGCCAGGTTGATGGCGCCGCCGCGCGACAGGCCGAGCACGTTCAGGCCCAGCTTGCCGCCCCAGCCGCCGGCGGCCAGGCTCAGGCCGGCCAGGGCCGCGCCGGGCTTGACGTACACGGCCCGCACCAGCTCGCGCATCTGGTAGGCCTCCGCCAGGCTGTTGCCCGGCCGCAGGCTCTCGCGGCCCTCGCGCACGCGCACCGGCAGCAGCCGCTGGCCGAAGACGGCCAGAAAGCCGATGCCGGCCAGGGCCATCGGCAGGCCGACCAGCGCGAAATCCAGCACGCCGTACGGCTGGTAATGGTTCTCGGCCAGGGTGTTGCTGACCAGGATATTGGCGGTGGTGAAGAGCGTGGCCATGCCGCCCAGCAGCGAGCCGAAGGAGAGCGGGATGAGCAGCTTGGAGGGCGGCAGCTGCCGCTGGCGCGCCAGGCCGATGGTGACCGGCAGCACCACGGCCGCGGCCGCGATGTTGTTCATCACCAGCGAGAGCACGGCCGTGGCCACGGTCACCACCAGCACGGTGCGGGTCTCGCCGCCGGCCGCCGCCTGCTGCAGGCGCTGGCCCAGCCAGCGGGTGGCCCCGGTGCGCTCCAGGCCGTCGGTGATGATGAACAGGGCCAGGATGGTGATGACGGCGTTGCGGCTGAAGCCCGCGAACAGGTCGGCCGGCGCCACCAGCCCGGTCAGGCCCAGGACCACCAGCAGCAGCAGGGCCAACAGATCCGGCCGCAGCCGCTCCGTGATCAGCAGCAGCGCGGCGGCTCCGACCAGCGCCAGCACCAGGGCAATTGGAAGGGTCATAGGCCGGGGCGATTATAATCCACGCATGCTCCCCCTTACCTGGCTGGAAATTGATCTTGAGGCGATCCGCGCCAACGTCCGCCGCATGGCGGCGCTGACCGGCACGCGCGTAATGGCGATCGTGAAGGCCAACGCCTACGGGCACGGCGCGCCGGCCGTGGCCCAGGCGGCGGCCGAGGCCGGCGCGGCCTGGCTGGGCGTGGCCCGCGCCGACGAGGGGCTGGCCCTGCGCGCGGCCGGCCTGGGCCTGCCGATCCTGGTGCTGGGCCACACGCCGCCGGCCCTGGCCGCCGAGGCCCTCAGCCAGGACCTGACGTTGACGGTGGTGGAGGCCGAGGCCGGCCAAGCGTACGCGGCTGCCGCGCAGGCCCTGGGCCGGCCGGCCCGCGTGCATCTCAAGGTGGACACCGGCATGGGCCGGCTGGGGGTCCGGCCGGAGGCCGCGCCGGAGCTTTATCGCGCTCTGCGCGCCCTGCCCGGCCTGGAGGTGGAGGGCGTCTTCACCCACTTCGCCCGCGCCGACGAAGCCCTGGCCGAGACGGACGGCTTAACGGCCGCCCGCCAGCTGGCGCGCTTCACCGAGGTCCTCCAGGCGCTGGAGGCGCCGCCGGCCCTGCGGCACGCCGCCAACTCCGCCGCCGCGCTCACCCTGCCGGGCGCGCGTCTGGACTTTGTGCGCATGGGCATCGCGCTGTACGGCCTGCATCCCTCGCCGGATGTGCCCTGCCCGCCCGGCTTCCGGCCGGTGCTGACCTGGAAGGCCCAGGTAGCCCAGGTCAAATCCCTGCCGGCCGGCCACGGCATCAGCTACGGCCACTACTACGTCACCCAGGCCCCGGAGACGGTGGCCATCGTCACGGTCGGATATGCGGATGGTTACCGTCGGGCCTTGCATATCAACGAGGTGCTGATCCACGGCCAGCGCGCCCCGGTGCGCGGGCGGGTGTGCATGGACCAGATCATCGTCGGCGTGACGCACCTCCCCGGGGTGCGGCCCGGCGACGAGGCGGTGCTGCTGGGTGAACAGGCCGGCCCGGACGGCCGGGTGGAGGCGCTGACGGCCGACGACCTGGCCGAGAAGTGGAAGACCATCAACTACGACGTGACCAGCGGCATCCTGCCGCGCGTCGCCCGGCTCTCCCGGTAACGAAAGCCGGCGGCGCCTCTCCCCGGAAGCGCCGCGCCGCCGGCCGCCGTTGAAGCGTGATTGCGGATTGGGAAGCGGCGTGCTCACCGTCCTCATTGCTGTCGCTCTGTTGAACGCGTTTTTCGCCGGCTTTCACGGCTCGGCCGCGGTGGTGGCCACCGTGATCTCCTCGCGCGCGCTGCCGCCCCGCCTGGCGCTGGCCCTGGCGGCGGCGGCGGCCTGTCTCGGCCCGCTGGTGCTGGGCACGGCCGTGGCCGACACCTTCAGCCGGCAGCTGGTGGTGCCGGGCGCGCTGAGCCTTCTGGTGCTGGTGTGCGGGCTGGCGGCCGCCATCAGCTGGGTGGGGTTCACCTGGGCGGTCGGCCTGCCGTGCTCGGCCTCCCAGGCGCTGGTGGGCGGCCTGCTGGGCGCTGTCACCGTGGCCGCCGGCCCGGCCGCCGTGCTCTGGAATGGCCTGCTAAAAGTGCTGATCGGCTTGTTTATCTCGCCGCCGCTGGGCCTGCTCACGGGCCTGGCCGTCATGGCCGGCGTGTTGTTCCTGGCCCACTGGGCCACACCGCGCGCCAACCAGGCCTTCAAACAGCTGCAGCTGCTCACCTCGCTGGCGCTGGCGCTGGTGGTCGGTTCCAACGACGCCCAGAAGCTGATGGGCCTGATCACGCTCGGCCTGGTGCTGGCCGGCCGCCAAACGGGCTTCGCGGTGCCGGTCTGGGTCAGCCTGGCCAGCGCCGGCGCGTTCGCGCTGGGCATGTTGTCCGGCGGCTACCGCCTGATCCGCACGCTGGGGGGCCGCATCTTCCGCATCCGGCCCGTGCACGCCTTCAGCGCCCAGCTGGCGGCCACGGCCGTCATCAGCGCGGCCAGCCTGGCCGGCCTGCCGGTGAGCAGCACCCAGGTGATCAGCACCGCCATTTTCGGCGTCGGCTCGGCGCAGCGGGTGGCCCAGGTGCGCTGGCAGGTGGCCGGCGAGATGATCGCGGCCTGGGCGTTGACCATCCCGGCCACGGCCGTGCTGGCCGGGGCGCTGTTCTGGATCTTGAAAGGATGGGTGGCATAATGTGGAAACGCCTGTTCCGGCGCAAGTCCAAACCGGACGTCTTCGTGCGCATGATCTGCGAGCAGGCCGGGCACACCCAGCGCGGCATGGAGGCCCTGCACGCGTACATGAAGGAGCCCGGCGAGGCCCTGGCCCAGCAGGTGCGTTCAGCCGAGAAGGACGCCGACGAGGTGCGCCGGCTGCTGATCGACGAGCTCAACCGCTCGTTCATCACGCCCTTTGACCGCGAGGACCTGTTCGCCCTCTCGCGCGCCATCGACGACGTGCTGGATTACGCCGACACCACCGTGGAAGAGATGGTCACCCTCGGGGTGACGCCCAACCCCTACCTGGTGCGGATGGTCTCCCTGCTGCGCGACGCGGCCGAGGAGATCAACCGCGGCGTCCAGCGCCTGGTGGACCGGCCGAGCGTGGCCAACGAGCACGCGGTGCGCGCCAAGGCCCTGGAGAACCGGGTGGAGTCCGTCTACCGGGAGGCGGTGGGGGCCCTGTTCAGCGGCCCGCGCGACGTGGACCACGTGGTGGAGATGCTCAAGCTGCGCGAGATCTACCGGCACCTGTCCAACGCCGCCGACCGCGGCGACGAGGCCGCCAACGTCATCGCCGACATTGTGGTCAAACAGATGTAGCCGCCGGCCCCGCCGTCAGGCCGGCGTCAGGGCCACCCGCACGGGCTCCCCGGCCGGGTCCACGGCCCGCCGCCAGCCGCCCTCCAGCCGCGTTGAGTTGTTGGGCGTCAAACCGCTGAACGTCTGCGCGAAGAGCTCCGCCCCGCCCTGCCGCACGGTCACCCGCGCGCTCGGGCAGAAGGTCCGCACCCGGAACAGCAAGCCCTCCCCCGCCTCCGCGCCGGTCACAACATTGGGGAAGATCCAGGCCAGCGGCGGCTCGGCCTCCACCGGACAGCCGGCCGCCGGCCACCGGTCATCCCGCAAGAATTGGCCGATGTGCCGGCCGGCGCGCGCGCCCTCCAGCGCGCAGATGTCGGCGGTCTCCGCCCCGTGCAGCAGGTTGCCGGCCGCGAACACGCCGCGGCGCGTGGTGTGAAAGCCGGCGCCGGCGCGCGGCCCGCGCGTGCCGGGATCGAGCGTCAGGCCGCCGGCCCGCGCCGCTTCGTGCTCGGGGATCCAATCGCCCGTGAACACCACGGTGTCACAGGCCAGGACCTCGGTCCGGCCCGAGCCGCTGTCGGTCAACTCCACGCCCTCCAGGCGCTGGCCGCCCAGCAAGCCGCTCACCCGGACCCCGGTGCGCACCGGCACCCGCCCGGCCACGTCCGCGAACCACCATTTGGCGGCCACGTACGGGAACTGGATCTGGTG
>JAEURL010000450.1 GCA_016789165.1 Anaerolineales bacterium
CCTACAAGATCCAGCTGCGCAACGGCTCGGGTCAGCCGCTCTCCGAGGTGCTGGTCCTGCAGACCTTTGAGGACTGCAACCGGAACCAGATCCTGGTCAATTTCGTGCAGAACCGCTGACCGGCGCTCAGCTCACCAGGACTGCCGGCCCCGGCAGTCCTTTTGTTCTACTTAATTTAAAAGACGACCGTTTGACAAATTCGGGCACGTCTTGCTAGAATAAAGTCCGCCATGGCCCTCGACCGCTTCGGACGTGACATCCATTACCTGCGGATCAGCCTGACCGACCGCTGCAATTTGCGCTGCATCTACTGCATGCCCGAGGACATGAAGTTCCGGCCGCGGGTGGAGCTGATGCAGGACGCCGAGCTGCTCACGCTCATGCGCTTGTTCACGGCGCTGGGCTTCCACAAGTTCCGGCTGACGGGCGGCGAGCCGACCGTGCGCGCCAACATCGTCGAGGTGGTGCGCGGCATCGCCCAGACGCCGGGCGTGCGCTCGCTGTCGATGACCACCAACGGCGTTCTGCTCAAGCAGCTGGCCCGCCCGCTCAAGGCCGCCGGCCTGCAGCGCGTCAACGTCTCCATCGACTCACTCGATCCGGAGAAGTTCAAGCGCCTGACCCGCTGGGGTTCGCTGGAGGACGTGTGGGACGGGCTGCTGGAAGCGGAGCGGGTGGGCCTGCGCCCGCTCAAGCTCAACGCGGTGGTGGTGCGCGGCTATAACGAGGCCGACGTGGTGGACCTGGCCGCCCTGACGCGCGACCATCCCTGGCAGATGCGCTTTATCGAGATGATGCCGTTTGGCGAGGTGGCCGGCTTCCAGCAGGCGCAGGTGGTCACCGAGCACGAGATGCGCGAACGGATCGAGGCCGCGCTTGGCCCGCTGGAGTCCGTCAACGGCGGCCAACTGGACGGCGAGGCGCGGCTCTTCCGGCTGCGCGCCGGCCAGGGCGACGTGGGCTTCATCAGCTCGGTCTCCGAGCCGTTCTGCGCCTCCTGCACGCGCGCCCGCCTGACCGCCGACGGCAAGCTGCGGATGTGCCTGCTGCGCGAGTACGAAGTGGATTTGCTCACGCCGCTGCGCGCCGGCGCCAGCCAGGACGAGCTCAAGGGCCTGATCGAACAGGCCGTCTACCGGAAGCCCTGGGGCCACGGCCTGGCCCAGAACGTCATCCCCATGAACCGCGTGATGAGCGAGATCGGGGGGTGAGCGGCGGCGCGGCCCCGGCGGCCGCCAAACCCACCCCTACGCCTTCCCGCGCCAGCCCGTCAGTTCCTCACTGATCTCCCACAGCCGGCGGGCGGCGGCCTCGTCGTAAGAGGCCGGCGCCGACCGCGCGGGCCGGCAATCGACGAAGTACTGGCCCGTCACCCCCGCCACCTCCGGCGCCGAGGCCAGATAGAGCGAGGTCTGCGCGCCCTGCTCGGGCGAGCGCGCCACCAGGCGCTGGATCAGCCGCAGCGCCGGCCGCAGCAGCCCGCCATTGTTCCAGCCGAATTGCGTGGCCACAAAACCCGGATGCAGGGCGTTGACGGTGACGGCGGTGCCGGCCAGCCGGCGGGCCAGCTCGTAGGTGAACAGCACGTTGGCCAGCTTGGACTGGCCGTATACGCCGAAGCCGCTGTAGCCGCGCCGGTTCTGCAGATCGTCAAAATTCAGGCGCGCGCCGAAGTGCGCGCCGGATGAGACGTTCACCACGCGCGCGGCCGGCGCCGCCCGGAGGGCCCCCAGCACCAGGTTGGTCAGCAGGAAGTAGCTCAGGTGGTTGAGCGCGAAGGTCAGCTCCAGGCCGTCTGCGCTTTCCTGCCGGCGCTCGAAGTAAGCGCCGGCGTTGTTGACCAGGCCGTCCAGGCGCGCGTGCCGGTTGAGCAGTTCGGCCGCCAGCCCGCGCACCTGGGCCTGGCTGGAAAGATCGGCCGTCAGGTAGGTCACGCGCGGGTTGCCCGTCGCCTGCCGGATCTGCGCGGCCGCGGCCGCGCCCTTGGCCGGATCACGGCCCACCCCCACCAGGGTCGCCCCGCTGCGCGCCAGCTCGCGGGCGGTCACCAGCCCCAGGCCGGCCGTGGCGCCCGTCACCACGATCACTTTATCGCTGAGATCAGTCATCTTGCTCCGCCTTCCTTTTGCGCCGAGAAGTTATATCACCCGCCGGGCCGGCTGTTATAATCGCGGCCATGTTTCCGACCGTCACAACCATCCTGTTTGACCTGGACGGCACGCTGCGCCACAACGAGCCGACCGGTTTCGAGACCTTCATCGCCTATCTGACCGAGCTGGGCTGCGTGCTCACCCCGGCGCAGACCGCGCACGCCGAGCGCTGGATGCATTACTACTGGTCCATCGCCCCGGAGATGAAGACCGACATCGAAGAGCTGGGCGCGGACACGCCCGAATTCTGGCGCCGGCACGCCCAGCGCCAGGTGGCGGCCTTCGAGTTGAACGACGCGCGCGGCCAGACGCTGGCCGATCAGGTCAACCAGCTGTTCATTGAGCGCTACCGGCCTCTCAACCGCGTGGCGGCCGATGTGCGCCCGACGCTGGAGGGGCTGCGCGCCGCCGGCTACACGGTCGGCCTGGTCTCCAACCGCTCCCAGCCGCTCGGGCCGATCGCGGCCGAGATCGGCCTGGCCGACCTGTTCCACGTCACCCTGGCGGCCGGCGAGATCGGCTCGTTCAAGCCGGACCCGCAGATCTTCCTCAAGGCCGTGGATCTGGCCGGCTGCGCGCCGGCGCAGGCCGCCTACGTCGGCGATAACTTCTACGCCGATATCGAAGGCGCCCGCGGCGCCGGCCTGCAGCCGGTGCTGATTGACCCGCGCGGCCTGTTCCCGGACCCCGGCTGCCCGGTCCTCACCACCATCGGCGATCTGGCCGGCCTGCTGGGCCTGTGAGGGCGCTGGGCCGCGCCCGACCGGCGGGCGGGAACCGGTCCCGCCGGCCGGCCGTCTATCTCCATGTAACGGAAATACTCTACTGGAGATAAACGCTATGTCTACCCTTCGCCCGTTTCGTTCAATCGCCGTGGCCGGCGCCCTGACGCTCGGCCTGCTGTCCGCGGCCTGCGCGCCCGTGGCGGCGCCGGCCGCCAGCTCGCTGGACACCCGCAACACCATCGTGGTCACGGGCACCGGCAACGCCTACGGCACCCCAGACGTCGCCAGCGTCCAGATCGGTGTGCAGAGCCGCAATACCGATCCGAAGGCGGCCGTGGCCGATAACACCCAGCGCGCCAACGCCCTGCTCGACGCGCTCAAGGCCCTGGGGATTGAGGCCAAGGACCTGCAGACCTCCAACTTCTCGGTGATGGCCCAGCAGGATTACGACCCGGCCAGCGGCCAGCCGCGCGGCACCTACACCTACGTGGTGGACAACACCCTGACCGTCACCGTGCGCGACCTGGGCAAGCTGGGCGACGTGCTCAGCCAGGCGGTGGAGGCCGGCGCCAACACCATCTACGGCGTGTCCTTCAGCGTCAGCGACCCGGCCCAGCTGGAGGCCGAGGCCCGCGCGCAGGCCATGGCCGACGCCAAGGCCCGCGCCGAGGCCCTGGCCCAGGCGGCCGGCGTGGCCCTGGGCGGCCCGATCACCATCAGCGAATACCTCAGCACGCCGCCCGTGCCCGGCCCGGTCTTCCGCGCCGAAGCGGCCGCCGCCTCGGCCGTGCCGGTGCAGACCGGCCAGATGCAGGTGAGCCTGCAGGTGAGCGTCACCTACGAAATCCGGTAACGCTCCCGCCCGCGCGAGGCGCCCGACAGGCAACCGGCCGGCCCGGTTGCCTGTTTTTTTCTCGGCGCCTGGCCACGGCGCCAGGGCGCTTGCGTTTTTCTAACATTCCCGGCATAAATTGGGGTCGCTCAGCATCCTATTGGGAGTCCGCCCATGACCTCAACCCCTGCGCCCGAGACTGTCGCCTTCCGCGCCGAAATCCGCCAGCTGCTGGACATCCTGGTCCATTCCCTCTACACCGACCGCGAGATTTTCCTGCGCGAGCTGATCTCCAACGCCTCCGATGCCCTGCACCGCCTGCAGTTTGAGATGCTCACCAACGCGCACGTGCTCGACCCGGAGGCCGAGCTGGCCATCCGCCTGACGCCGGACAAGGAGGCGCGCACCCTGACCCTGAGCGACACCGGCATCGGCATGACGCACGACGAGCTGGTGGAGAACCTGGGCACCATCGCCCATTCCGGGGCGTCCGCCTTCCTGAAATCGCTCCAGGAGGGCCAGAAGATGGCGGACGTGATCGGCCGCTTTGGCGTCGGCTTCTACTCGGTCTTCATGGTGGCCGAGGAGGTGCGCGTGACCTCGCGCTCCTCCCGGCCGGAGGCCGGCGCCTGGACCTGGATCTGCCGCGGCGACGACACCTTCCAGCTGGAGCCGGCCGAGCGGGCCGGCCGCGGCACCGAGATCGTGATCAAGCTCAAGGAGGACGCGGCCGAGTTCGCCGAAGGCTACCGCCTGGAGCAGGTGGTCCACAAGCACTCCGATTTCGTCTCCTTCCCGATCTACCTGGGCGAGAAGACCGTCAACCGCCGCACGCCGCTCTGGCGCCAGCCGCGCAGCGAGATCACCGACGAGGCGGCCGGCGAGTTCTACAAACAGCTGACGCTGGATTTCCAGGCGCCCCTGCTGCGCATCGCCATGAACACGGATTCGCCGGTGCAGATCTACGCCCTGCTGTTTGTGCCGGCCAAGGCCGAGCCGGGCATGTTCAGCCTGCGCAAGGAGGCCGGCCTGAAGCTGTACTCGCGCAAGGTCCTGATCCAGGAGTACTGCAAGGATCTGCTGCCCAACTACCTGCGCTTCCTGCAGGGCGTGGTGGAGTCGGAGGATCTGCCGCTCAACGTCAGCCGCGAGACCGTGCAGTCCAACAAGGTGATGGAGCGCATCAAGAACGCGCTCACTCACAAAGTGATTGAGAGCCTGAAGGAGCTGGCCGCCAAGGACCCCGAGAAGTACGGCCAGTTCTGGGCCGTCTACGGGCCGTTTATCAAGGAAGGCCTGGCCACCGACCCGGCCTCGCGCGACAAGCTCAAGCCGCTGCTGCGCTTCCCGTCTTCGCAGGCGGCCGAGGGCGAGCTGGTCTCCCTGGCGCAGTACGTGGGCCGGCTGCGGCCCGAGCAGCGCGAGATCTACTACCTGCTGGCCGACGATGTGCGCACCGCGGCCGGCAGCCCGCACCTGGATTACTTCCGCCAGCAGACCATCGAGGTGCTGTTCTTCACCGACCCGCTGGATTCGTTCATGCTCTCCGGGCTGCAGGCCTACGAGGGCTTCACCTTCAAGAACGCGGCCGACGCCGAGGTGAGCGCCGCGCCCCCGCCGGCCCCGGAGGCCGGCGCCGCGCCGGCGGCCGAGCTGACCGACCTGATCGCGCGCTTCAAGACCCAGCTGGGTGAGCGCATCACCGAGGTGCGCGCCTCGGAGCGCCTGGTGGGCAGCCCGCTGCGGCTGGTGGCGCCGGCCGACAGCCGCGACCACGAAATGGACCGCGTGCGCCGCCTGATCGAGAAGGACTTCGCCGTCCCCAAGCGCGTGGTGGAGCTCAACCCGCGCCACGCCCTGATCCAGGGCCTGGCCGCCCGTCTGGCGGCCGGCGGCCAGGACGCCCTGGTGAACGACGCCATCGAACAGCTCTACGAGAACGGCCTGCTGCTGGAGGGCCTGCACCCCAACCCGGCCCAGATGGTGGGCCGCATCCACAGCCTGCTGGAGGCCGCCGTGAACCGGCGCTGAGGCCGCCCGCCTCCCTCTCCCTTTCACCGGCCGGGGCCGCCGCGGGCGCCTCGGCCGGTATTTTTTACAGCCTGTTCAGGGGGAAGGGGCCGCTCCCTCGTTATACTCACGCGCAGGAGACCCCTTATGAGCACCGAACCCGCGGCCGAAAAACCCAACCCTCTTGAAACCATTGTGGCGGTCCTCATCGCGCTGATCACCGTGGCCGGCGCCCTGGTGGCCTGGCGCGCCTCGGTGGCCGCCGATGGCGCCGGCGACGCCGATAACGGCGGCCTGCGCGCCATGCTCAACGTCGAGGAGACCCGCGCCAGCAACGCCGTCAACGGCTACGAGGCCTACGGGGCCTTTGTGAATTACGCCCGCTACCAGCGCCTGGGCGACCTGCTGGAGGCCGACCCGGCCGCCGCCGACCTGGAGGCCGAGCGCGCCGACGCCCGCGACCTGGCGCTGGCCAACCAGTTCCTGTTCGACAGCAAGTTCCTCAACCGGGACGGCACCTACGACCTGCAGCGCCAATTGGGCGAAATGTGGGCGGACGCCAGCCGGGAGAAGGACCTCAACCCCGAGCCGCAATTCCAGGAGGCCGATAAGCTCCGCGAGCGCTCGAACTGGCTCCTGGCCGTGGTGGCCGTCCTGGCGGTGGGCCTGGTGCTGCTGACCCTGGTGGAGGCGGTCGGCGGCCGGTTTCAGGTGGCGCTGACCAGCCTGGGGGCCGTCGTCCTGGTGGCCGGCCTCGGCCTGGCCGTGTGGATTGAGCTGCTTCGGTAAGGAGAACCGCCATGACTGACGAACGCTTTAAGCGCCTGCTGGCAGTGCTGATCGCCCTGGCCACGCTGGCGGCCACCGTCATCACCTTTTTGCAGAGCGACGCCGGCGCGCGCGACGACCGCGCCAACCGCGACGCCCGCCGCTACACTTTCGAGGCCTTCGGCCAGCGCGTCAGCGGCGACGCCCGCGTGAACTTCGACTACAACCGCGCCTACCAGGCCTGGTACGAGCTCAACCTGCTGGCCGATTCGGCCGAGGCCCGCGAGGATCCGGCGGCGGCCGAGCGCTACCGCGCCGTGCGCGATGAGCTGACGCGCCTCAGCCCGCTGCTGGCCGCGCCTTACTTCGATGCCGCGGCCGGTGAGCCCAATGTGGCCCAGTACGAGAGCGACACCTACGTGGTGGCGATCACGACCCTGACGGAGAAGTACCTGGCCGCCGCCGTGGTCAAAGACGCCTGGGACGCCAAGGCCAACGCCTACGTCTTCCACATCACCCTGCTGGCCGTGGCCCTCTTCCTCTTCGGTCTGGCGGCCACCCTGAGCCAGCCAGCCACCCGCTGGATCTTCACCGGGGTGGGCCTGCTGATCGCCGTCGTCGCCGTCGGCCAGGCGGCCTGGACCTTCTTCCAGCCTGTGACCGACCGGCGCGAGCAGGCCGGCGCCATCGACGCCTACGCGCGCGGCGTGGGCCTGGCCTACCAGGGCCGGCCGGAAGAGGCGCTGGCCGCCTTCGACCAGGCCGTCGCGGCCTCGCCGGATTACGCCAACGCCTTCGTCGCCCGCGCCGGCGC
>JAEURL010000484.1 GCA_016789165.1 Anaerolineales bacterium
CGCCAGATAATCCAGCAGCGCCGCGTTGAAGGCCTCCGGCGCTTCCTCCATGGGCAGGTGGCCGCTCTCCGCGATCACGGCCCACTCCGCTTGCGGAAGCGCGTCCCGCAGCGCCTCACCGCTGGCCAGCGGGATCCAGGAATCGTGCTCGCCCCAGATCACGAGCGCCGGCGCCGCGAGGGCGCTGAGCGGCTGGGGCAGCGTGTTCCGCCCGCTGTCGCGCAGCACCCCGAGCAGGGCCAGCTCCCAACCCCTGATTTTCTGCACTTTCAGGTAACCCTCGACGACATCGGCCGTGACCAGGTCCTGCCGGTAATAGGCGCTGCGCTGGACCTCGGTCATCCGGTCGCGGCTGAGGAAGTTCAACAACACCAGCTGGCCCCAGCGCTGGAACGGCCCGAAATCAACCAGGGCGCCAAACCAGGCCGGCAGGCCCGCCTCCGCGCCGCCGGCCGCCGGGCCGCGTACCGCGCCATCCACAAACACCAAAGCCTGCACCCGCTCCGGGTGGCGCAAGGCGAAGTGCGCGATCACGCTGCCGCCCATGCTGTGGCCCACCAGCACCGCTCGCTCGATCCCGGCCGCCGTCATCACCGCCGCCACAAAGTCCGCCTGGGCGCCGTGCGAAAAATCGTCCCCGCTGTTTTTGTCTGATAGGCCGAAGCCGCGCAGGTCCAGCGCCAGGGCGTGGTAGCCGGCCGCCGCCAGCGCCGGCAGGGTGGCGCGCCAGGAGTAGGTGGAGCCGCCAAAGCCGTGGACCAGGACCACGGCCGGCCCGTCCGGGGGGCCGGCCTCCTCGACGAAGGTGCGCGTGCCGGCCGCCGTCACGAAGCGGCCCGTGGCCGGCGCGAGCTGGGCCGGGTCAAGGTTGGCCTGGGCCGGCAGCGGGATCAGATAGGGGAGACCCACGATGATGAACAGCAGACCGGCGCCCAGGCCGGCGGCCACGCGTTGCCAGGCTTTCATAGATTGTCTCGTTGGGGAGGGATAAAGGGCACGCGCCCCATCCGCCGGGCGCCGCGCCGCCGCCTCAGTGGAGCAGGTTGGCCAGCGCCGCCGCCGCCGCCAAGCCCGATAGCGCCGCACCCTCCAGGCGCGGACCGCCAAAGGCGTCGCCGGCGAAGACCAGCGGCGGAATTCCGCGCGCCGTCAGGCTGGCCTCGGAATGCGTTTGGTTGGGCTGGGCATAGCGCCAGCGCTTGAGGCGCGCCTCCGCCACCTGGGCCGGGCCTAACCAGGGTTTGACCTCGTGCAGCAAGGCGGCCAGCACCTCCGCCTCCGGCGCGTCGTAATTGGCGCTGCTGAACTCCGGGCTGGCGTGGACGGTGAGGACGGCGCCGCCCGGCGAGATGCCCTTGCGCTGGTTGTCGGCCGCCCACATCACCTTGGGGCTGACCGTCTGAATGGCGCCGGGCTCGGGCAGGCGTGACGGCCGGTCCAGCAGGAACAGGCCGGTCAGGCAGGTGGTGTAGCTGAAGCCGCGCAGCAAGTCCAGGTCGGCGGCGTGGACGGGCGTGCGGCCGGTCTCCAGGAAGGTGAGCGCCTGCGGCACCGGCGCCGTCAACAGCACCGCGCGCGCCGCGTAGATGCGGCCCTGGGTATCCATCACCTGCCAGCCATCGCGGACCGGGGAGAGCGCGCTGATCTTGACGTTGATCTGCACGGCGGAGGCTTGGGCTAATTCGCGCGCCAGGCTCTGCATGCCGCCATGGACGGCGTAGCGCGCATGACCGTCCACCTGCGGCTGGCCGGCGGCATCGGCCCAGCCGTGGCTCCACAAATAGGCCAGGCCCCTGGCCTCCCACTCGGCCAGCATGTGCTGAAAGGCCGGCGTGCGAGCCGTGATGAATTGCGCGCCGGTGTCCGCCTGGCCGGCGCCGAGGCCGCGGGTGGCCAGCCGCCCGCCCACCAGCCGCCCCTTCTCGACGACCAGGGCCGACAGGTTGCGCCGATGCAGCGCCTGCGCCGCCACCAGGCCGGTCAGGCCCGCACCCACGATGAGGATTTCCATAGAAGGCGATCATTCAGTGGCCGGCGGAGTAGGTGCGCCCGACGAGCGCAGCCGCTGGGCCGGCCAAAACGCAGTCCGGTCGAATTGACGCGCGGCCCATTTTAGCACTGCTGCCGCCACACGCATCCCGCCCAGCGTCACGCCGGCGGTGGACTGGCCGGGAAAGACTGAATCGCCCACCAACCAGAGGTTGGGCAGCCCGGTGGCCGGCCCGCGCGCCGCCAGCAGCGAGGTCTGCGGGAAACCGCCCACCATGCCGTGCGGCCGGCGCGTGAAGGTTTCAAAGGTCACGGGCGTGCCGGGCAGGCACAGACGCACGGCGCCGCGCAGGCCCGGCAGGGCGCGCTCGGCCGCCGCCAGGAGGCGCTCGGTGTACGCGGCCCGGCGGTCGGCGTAACGGGCCGGGTCGGCGCGCAGCGCCTCCCACCACGGCGCGACCGCGGTGTGCGTGGAGAGCGTGGCCGCGCGGTGGCCGGCCGGCGCGCAGCCGAGGTCATCCGGGTCCGAAAGCGACATGAAGACGGAATTGCCCTCGCCCAGCGGCTGGGCGAGATCCACAATCACCTGCTGATGGTCCGCCGCTGCAGGTGGCAGCGCGGCCGCCTCCAGGCCCAGATAGAGCGTGAAGGCGCCCCAGGTGGCCGGCCGGCGCACGACCTCCCGGCGCAGGCTGGGCGGGGCGCCCTCGCCCAGAACCTGGCGCAGGCCCCAGGGGGTCAGGTTGGCCAGGAAGGCGTCGCCGGCCACGCGCAAGCCCTTGTTGGTGAGCGCGGCGCGCACCCGGCCGCCGGCCACTTCTAGAGCGGTGACCGCCTGGCGGAAAAGCACCTGGCCGCCGTGGGCGCGCAGCCACTCCACGAGCACCCCGGCCAAGGCGCCCATGCCGCCGCGCACGTGGTTCACGCCGCGCCGCGGCAGGTCAAGCGCCGCGCTGCCATACAAGGCGTGAGCGTGTGCGGCCGTGGTCTGCGCCGCAATCAACAGCTGCGCATCGAGAAAAGCCCGAAAGTGAGGGTCCCGGCCGGCCGGGCCGGCCAGGTCCGTAACCGTGTGGAACAGGTGCGGGGCAGCGGTCAGAGTGGCCGGCCGCAGCGCCCGGGCCAGGTCCAGCCCGTCGCTGAGCGAGGCCGGCGGCCAGGGGAAATGGCGGCTCGCGATATCCCAGGCCAGGCCGGCCAGATGCTCCTGCCGGCGCCAAAAAGCTTCCGTGCCCGGGAAAGCGGCCTGCCGCTCGGCGCGCCAAGCGGCCGGATCGGCCCACTGGGTGACGACGCGGTCCGGGAGATGCGTCACCCAGGCCGGGTCAACCGGCCGAACCGGCCATTCCAGGCCCAGCGCCTCCGCCAGGCGCGCGTGCGGGCCAGCGGGGGCAAAGCCGCCGGCCAGGGTGGCGCCGGCGTCAAAGCGGTACCCCTGGTGGTAGAAGGTCCCGGCGCACCCGCCGGGATACACCTGCGCTTCCAGCACCGTCACCTGGTGGCCGGCTTTAAGCAGCAGGGCGGCCGTCGTCAGGCCGCCCACACCGGCGCCGATCACGACGACGTCCATGGGAGCGGCTAGCGCCCCTCCACGGCCCGGCGCGTGACCCAGCGCCGGTAGGCAAACAGAAACCGCAGGCTGAGCGGCGCGAACAACACGCGCGTCAGCCAGCCGGCTGGGCCGGGACGGTGTTCGAACTCAATGTGTTCGGTCACGAGGGTGGTCTGCGGGCCGGCGGCCGTGAAGCGGTGCGTGTGCCGCCAGCGTTGGAGCGGGCCGCGGGTTTGCGTGTCGGTGAAGCCGTGCAGCGGGTCTACGGCCGTGTGGATGGCCGTCCAGCGCAGCGGCAGAGGCCCCAGCCAGAGCGTGAACTCGGCCACGGCGCCTTCCGCCAGCGGGTCCACGCGGTGCAGCTGCACCACCAGCGGCGGGGGCGAAAGCCGTTTGAGCGCGCGGGTGTCGCGATGAAACTGCGCCACCGCGGCCAGCGGAGCGCGCACTTCGAAAGCGTATTCGAAGATGGGCATGGCCGGGCTCAGGCGGCGGAGAGGCGCAGCTCCCGGGCGGCGTGCAGGATGTGGGCGAAGACGGGATGATCGCCCGCGTACTCGTCGTAGTCGGCGAAACGCACTATCCCCTGCCCGTCGATCACGAAGACGCCGCCGAGCATCAGGGCATTGCCCGTGGTCTCGCCTTGGGTGTGGCCGTGGCCCACCGCGCGAGCGCCGGCCGCCAAGACCTGCGGGCCGACCAGCTGCAGGACCTGGCCCTGCTTGAGGCCATAGGCGCGGTAAGCCTCCAGGGACTTGTTGACCAGGCAGGTGACGCTGGGCGCCAGGCTGCCGCAATAGCGCTGGGCGTGCTTGGGTTCGCCGATGCCGATGGCGGCCAGGCTCAGGCCGGCGGCGCGCAGATCGTCCTGGTGCTGCTCCAACTGAGCAAGCCATTCGCGGCAGAACATTCAGCCAAAGTGCCGCAGGAAGCTGAGCAGCACCGGCCCATTCGCCCACAGTTGGCGCACCTCAAAGGGCTGGCCCTGGGCATCCAGGATGGTCACGTTGGGGGCGGGGTCGCCCGGCTGGAGACGTTTGGTCATGGGGAAATCCTTCAGGACGCCGCGGTGAGCAAGTCTTCGATGGCGCGCACCATCCGGTTGGGCTCCGCGTCCAGGCAGGCCCAGCCGGCCGGGAGCGCCGGGCCGCCGGCGGCGAAGGCCGGCCCGCCCACCACCACACGCGGGGCCGGCGCCGGGAAACGCGCCAGGATCGGGGGCAGCGCCAGCAGCGCTTCCGCCGCTTCCGGCCGGGTGGCCGAGAACAGCATCAGCCGCGGCCGCAGCGGCGCCAGCGCCTCGTCCAGGCGTTCGAGCTTGAGGTTCTGGCCGAGGTAGGTCACATCCCAGCCGCGCCAGCGCAGCATCACGGCCAGCATCAGCAGCCCGATCTCATGTTGTTCGCCGGGGGCGCACGCCGCCAGGATGAGGCCAGACCGCGACGGCACGCCGGCGGCGGCGGCCATGCTCTGCAGATAGCGCAGGCAAAATTGGGTGGCAAAGTGCTCCACGGCCACTGGCAGCTGGCCGCGATGCCAGCGCTCGCCGAGCTCCACCAGGGCCGGCCGGACCACGTCCAGCAGCACCCGGTCGATGGGATACAGGCTGAAAGCCAGGCGGAGGGTCTCGGCCGCCACGGCGTCGTTGAATTCGATCCAGGCTTCCATGGCGCGCGCCGACAGGTTGGCGCACGAGACCGGGGCCTCGGCCGCGGCCTGGCGGCGCAGCGTCAGGGCCGGATCGTTGCCGGCCGAGCGCAGGTCCGACAAGTGCTGGGCGGCCCGGCTGATGCTCATGCCGGCCTCGATCTGCGCCTTCAGCCAGCGCAGGGTGCGGATATCGTACTCGGAGTACAGCCGGTAGCCCTGGCTGCCGCGCTGCGGCGTGGGCAAGCCGTAGCGCCGTTCCCAGGCGCGCAGGGTGACGGGCGACACCCCCACCAGGTGGGAGACTGCTTTGACGTTGTATTTGGCGGCGTGGTCGCCGTCATCGGGGCGAGCGGGTGTAATGTCCACCCCGACACTATATCATCTGTACAAGTTTTTTACAGCATCTTGTACAATGTTTAGCGCCCGGCCCGCTCACGCGCCGAGCAGGAGCCGCGCCTTTTGTAAGCCGTCGGCCAGGGTATCCCCCATGAAAATGCCGGGCGTGGACTCGCGCAGGGCCGGCCGCAGGTTGAAGGCGCGGCCGCCGAAGCCCAGCTTGGGGCGCGGCCGCATGGTCGCCAGTCCGTTGAAGACCCGCGTCAGTTCGCGGACGGCTGATTCCGAGCTGGCGGCCAGGCAGATCAAGTTCGGGCGTTCCAGACGCGCGTACTCCACCAGGTCGTCGGCGTGCACGTCCTGGCCCAGGAACTCCACACGGTAGCCGTCCCGGCGCAGGAGCAGCGCCAACATCAAGCTGCTGATGTCGTGCAGTTCGGTGGGCGCGCAGCCCACCAGGATGCGCGGTGCCGTGCGCATCATGGGCTGGGCCTGAAAGAGCGTCATCAGCCGGGCGCGCACGATATTGCTGGCGAAGTGCTCGGTGGTGATGCGGATCTGGCCGTTCTGCCAGGCGTCGCCAATGGCCACCAAGCAGGGCGCCAGCACCTCCAGACAGACCGTCTTCAAGTCATACTGGGCGTGGATCTCGCCCAGCAGCAGGCTGGCGGCCGCCTCGTCGTGTGACACCAGGGCCGCGTACAGGCGCATGGCGTAATCCTGCGGCGGCGCGGCGCGGCCCTCGGCCGGCCGCGTGGCCGGCAGCTGCGGCACCGGCTCGGGCCAGGCGCCGGCCCGCCGGATCTCGGCCAGCTCGCCGGCGACGGTGCTGATCGGCAGACCGCCGTCCACCCGCGTTTTCAGCCAGCGCAGGACCGCCACATCCCGCTCCGAGTACAGGCGATAATTACTGCGCGTGCGATGCGGGCGCAGCAGCCGATAACGGCGCTCCCAGGCCCGCAGGGTCACCGGGCGGATGCCCGTCTCCTGGCAGACCGCCTTGATGTTGTACTTGGGGGAGTCCGGCAAGTCGCCGATGCTGGTCGCTATTGTTGCCGGCAAGTGTTCAGCCACACGACCGCCTTTGCTGAAGTGAAATGACAGCTGTCATTATACAGCAAAGGGATTTGTCAATAGCGATGTATAACCTCGCCCGATGACCCCTTCCACGCGCGGCCGCTCACCCGACCTGATTGACCCGGGCCGACGACTCTTCTAAAATCCGACAAGCTACGGCAGATTTAGCCGATGGACCGCCTGGCGGTGCCTCCCCAC
This sequence comes from Anaerolineales bacterium, assembly GCA_016789165.1. Lineage (GTDB taxonomy): Bacteria > Chloroflexota > Anaerolineae > Anaerolineales > UBA6663 > SpSt-583. The sequence goes on from JAEURL010000484.1 coordinate 6,803, forward strand.
CGCCGCCTGCGCCTGCCCCGGCCGCTCACGCCATTCGTCGGGCGAGAACGGGAGCTGGCCGACCTCGAGCGCCGGCTCGCTGACCCGGCCTGCCGAGTTCTGACGCTGATTGGGCCGGGAGGGTTTGGGAAGACCCGGCTGGCGCTGCAGCTCGGCGCCGGCTGGCCGGAGGACGTGCTCTACGTTGATTTGCAGGCCCGGCCTGGCCCGCGGCCGTTGGCGGCGGATATCGCCGACGCCGGCCGCCACCCGCCGCCCGCCGGCGTCACGCTGGAGGAACACCTCCTGCAAGATCTGCGGGAGCGCCGCTGCCTGGTGGTGCTGGATGGCTTCGAGCGCTTGCTCGATCATCACCCCGCGGCGGAGCCATTTGCCTTTTTGGAGCGCCTGCTGGAAGCCGCGCCGGGCGTAAAACTACTGGTGGCCTCGCGGGAGGCGCTCAGTTTGCTCGGCGAATGGCGTTATCCGGTGAGCGGGCTGGCCAGCCCGCCGCCGGACATGGACCCCCGCCAACCGGCGGCCATGGAGTTTGAGGCCGTCCGCCTGTTTGTCCAGGCCGCGCAGCGCGTCCGTCCGGATTTCTCGCCGGAAGACGAAGCCGCCGGCATTATCCGGCTCTGCCAGCTGGTGGAAGGCATGCCGTTGGCGCTGGAGCTGGCCGCGGCCTGGACCACCACCCTGACCTGCGCCGCGATCGCGGACGAGATCGCCGGCGGCGCCGAGCTTGGGCACGCCGGCCTGCGCAATCTGCCCGCGCAGCACCACAGCGTGCAGGCCGTGTTCCGGCAGGCCTGGGAGCGCCTGGCGCCCGAGGAACAACAGGTCTTTCGCCGGCTGGCGGTTTTTCGGCCGGGCTTTTCCCCTGCGGCCGCCGCCGCCGTGGCCGAGGCCACCCGGCCGCGGCTCGGGGCGTTGCTGGACAAGGCCATGCTCCGCCGGGACGCCCAGGGCCGCTATGCGCTGCACGAATTGCTGCGCCAGTTCGCCGAGGAGCGTCTGGCGGAGGCGGCCGAGACAGACCGCTTTCAGGCGCGCCACGCCGAGTATTACGCCGAGTGTCTGCGCCAATGGCGGGCAGACCTGAAGGGCGGCCGACAGGCCGAGGCCGTCCGGCGCATCGCGACCGAGATAGACAACATCCGCGCTGCCTGGGATTGGCTGGT
>JAEURL010000487.1 GCA_016789165.1 Anaerolineales bacterium
CGTGGCCAAGATCGTGGGCGGCCAGCAGCACACGGCCACCGGCGCGATGGTGGGCACCGTGGCCTACATGTCCCCGGAGCAGATCCGCGGGACCAAGGTGGACGAGCGCGCCGACATCTATTCGCTCGGCGTCATGCTCTACGAGATGACGGCCGGCCGGCCGCCCTTCGAAGGCGACTCGGCCATGACCGTGATGTTCAAGCAGGTCAACGACCCGCCGCCGGACATCCAGCAGTTCAACGCCGCCGTGCCGGACGAACTACGCGGCATCATCTTCAAAGCGTTGGAGAAGGAACCCGCGCAGCGCTTCCAATCGGCGGCCGAGATGGCGCGCGCCCTGCGCGGCTTGAAACTGCTGGAGACGGCGGTGACCCCGCCGGCGCCGGCCACGGCCGTGGCGCCGCCACCCGTCCTCCCGGCCACGGCCGTCAAGCCGCCGGAGAAGACCGTGGCCCCGCCCACGCCCGCCACCGTCGCCGCCGCGCCGCCCGAGCCGGCACCGGCCGCCGCGGCTCCGCCGCTCCGCGCCCCGCCGGCGGCCGAGCCGCCCGCCCGGTCCGCGCCGCCTCCGGCCGCGCCGGCCCAGAAGCGCGGCCTGCCGATCGTCCCGTTGATCGGCTTGGCGGTCGTGATCCTGGGCGGCGTGATCGTCTTTGGTTTTTTGCGCAATCGCGGCCAGGACCGGGCCGCCAACGCCACCGCCTCGCAGGCCGCGCTGGCCGCCCTGGCCACCACGCCGGCCCCCACCCAGGCGCCGGCGACGGCCGCGCCCACCCAGCCCCCGGCGACGGCCACTACGGCCCCGACGGCGGTCCCGCCCACCCGGGCGCCCAGCGCCACGCCCCCGCCTCCGACCGCCGCGCCTACCCGCACGGTGCCGCCCACCGAAACCGTGGTGCCGATCCCGGCGGGGATGGTGTTGATCCCGCCCGGCCGCTTTGAGATGGGCTCGGCCACGGGCCAGGCCGACGAGCGCCCGGTCCATCCGGTGTCGCTGACCGGGTTCTTTCTGGACAAATTCGAAGTGACCAACGGCCGCTATCAGCGCTGCGTGGACGCCGGCCAGTGCCAGCCGCCGGCCCAGCGCGGATCGTTCACGCGGGCCGCCTATTTCACGGCCCCGGACTTCGCGGACTTCCCGGTCATCCAGGTCACCTGGGATCAGGCCGTGGCCTTCTGTACCTTCGAGGGCAAGCGGCTGCCGACCGAGGCGGAATGGGAGTATGCGGCCCGCGGCGGCACGGAGCGCGTCTTCCCGTGGGGCGATGCGTTTGAGCCGGCCCGCGTGCCGGCCACCTCCCGCGATACCGTCGCGGTGGGCACGCTGGACAACGCCAGCCCGTTCGGCGTCTTGGATATGTCCGGCAACGTCAACGAATGGGTGGCGGATTGGTACGCCCGCGCCTACCTGGCCGGCCCGGCGGAAAACCCGCTCGGCCCGGACCGCGGCGCGCGGCGCGTTTACCGCGGCGGCTCCTTCGATAACTCGGACGGCGCCTTCTACACCACGACGCGCCGCTACAACCAGTTCCCGGGCTTCCACGACGCCGACGTCGGCTTCCGGTGCGCGCAGTCGCTGCCGTAGAGCAAGCGACTGATCGTCGAAAGGCAAGGCAGGCCGGCGGCCCTTAGCGGGCGGCCGGCTTTTGTTTTGGCGGAGCGCAGGCCAAGGTCAGCAGGGCCAGACCGGCCAGCCACAGGCCGGCGATCCCGTAGGTGGGCAGGGGGTCCGGCTCGAAGAGCAGGCGCGAGAGGCGCACCTCGGCCGCGCCGCTGGCCCGCACGTCCACGTAGAACGGATAGTTCCAGCGATCCACGTAGGGATTGAAGAACGGCACGCTCACGCTGACCAGGCCGGCGGCGGAGTCAGCGTCGCGCGCGCGGACGGCGGCCGTGAAGAGCGGCAGGCCGGCCTCGGAGGAGTAGGCCTCCACGCTCAGGGCGATGGCTTGCGGGTCGGCGGCCCCGGCCACCTGGGCCTGGGCGTACAGCCGGTACCAGCCCACGCTCAACTCGGCGATGGGGCCGCTCTGGTGGAGCGTCTGGGCCGGGCCGCGCGCCGCGCGCCATTCGCCGGCCGGCGGATATTCGATGTAACGCGTGCCGGCCGCCGGGAAGAAGCGCCGCAGGGTAAGGCCGGTGGCCTGTTCCCAGATCGTCACCGGTGATTGGTGCAGGACCACGAAAGGATCGGCCAGCATGATGAAGGCCTGGCCGGCGCTGAGGGTGAGCAGGCCGGCCGCCAGCGGCCAGAAGGCCCGCCGCCGCCACCGGCCGGCTATCCCGGCCAGGACCGCGGCCACGCCGGCCGCCAGCGGCGGCAGGGTGACAATCAGGAACTTGGCTGAGACCTCCCAACCGCTGTAGAAGCCGCCCCAGGCCGCGGCCAGCAGGGTCATGAGCGCGGCCGGCGCGAGGAGCGCCAGGCCGGCCCAGCGCCGCCTCTGCCACACGTGCGGCAGGCCGATGAAGGCCAGGGCCAGCGCCGGCCCGAAGGCCAGCAGGCCGCGGTGCTGATCCAGCCACCAGCCCAGCAGCCCGCGCCCGATCTGTTGCGCGTCCACGTCGGCGAAGCCGGTGAGCACGGCGTTGCCGGCCGGCGTGGCCGAGGGCGTGGGGCCGCCGAAGAAATGATAGTTGGTGGCCAGATAAGCGAACAGGCTGATCCCCATGGCTGCGGCCACCAGGCCGGCCGAGGGCTGAAGCATCGCCCGCGTCCCCTGGCGCCGCCCCAGACGGCCGAGCCACACCAGGCCAAGCAGCGCCGCCAACGGGGCGTAGCGGCCGGAGAGCCAGGGGAGCGCGGCCAGGGCCAGGCCGAGAGCCAGACGCTTGAGACGCGAATGAGGCGACGGTGAGGCCGAGGCGAGCCAGGCCGGCGTCTCCAAACTCTGCCGCAAGGCCCATAGAAAGAGCAAGCTGCCGGCCAGCTCCGGGTAGACCTGGAAGGTGTACAGGCCGAGCGGGGCGGTGAGGGCCAGGGCCAGCGCGCCCAGCAGGCCGGCCCACCATTTCCCGGCCGCCTCGTACCCCAGCAAGGCCATCTGCGCGGCGAGCAGCGCGCCCAGCACCACCTGGAATTGCAGCACGCCGGCCCGTCCGCCCGCGGCATAGGGCAGGGCGATCAGGAGCGGCAGGCCCAGGTCGTGGCTCAACAGCTGGGCGCCGTCCGGCTGGACGCGGACGTGCGGGTCGAGGAAGCCGGCCGGGTAGAAGGCGGCGTAATCCCGGTTGGCGTAATTGTTCGCCAGGTCCAGGTCGCCGTCGAAGGCCAGGCTGTGCGCGGCCAGCAGGTAATGCGGCTCATCGCCGGTGGCCGGCCAGGCGCGCAGGGCGACCGGCAGCAGGGCCTGATAGACCAGGCCGGCGATGGCGAAAGCCAGGGCCGCCACAGCCAGCGGGCGGTTCATGCGGCGCGCGCCCGGTCGCGCAGGTGCAGGAGCAGGCCCAGCGCCAGCGCCAGGCCGTTGTAGCCGTAGTACAGCGCGTGCATGCCCATCGCCCCCACGGTGAAGAGCGGGCCGCGCCGCCGCCAGAAGAAGGCGTACACGTCGCGGTTGAGCCAGGCCAGCAGGGCCGCGGCCAGGCCGGCGGCCAGCCAGGCCGGCGGCCAGACGGCGCCGGCCGCCAGCGCCAGCAGCGCGAGGTAGACCAGCCCCACGCTCAGGCGGCTGGCCGTCCGCAGGTTGAGGTCATTCGGCATGCGCCCGGTCTGCAGGATCAGGCGCGTCCAGGGCACGCCGCGGGCCAGGATGTCCGAGTGCAGCAGGCCGGCCAGCGTCCAACGCTTGAGGTGCTTCACCTGCAGGCCCTTGTCCAGGCGGATGCGGCGGCCGGCCGCCGTCAGCGCCACGCCCAGGGCGATGTCCTCGATTGACGGGAAGCGGTAGCTCTCCGGGAAACCGCCGTGCTCCAGGAAGACCGCGCGCCGGATGGCCCCGCAGCCGCTCCAGAAAGTGCCGGCCTGCTCGGCCGCCTGCTGGTGGACGTAGTGGTGCAGCAGGTTCTTGTACTGCGAGAGGAAGCCGGGGTCGCCGGGCGCGTCATCGTAGGAGCCGAACAGCGCGGCCAAGGCGGGGTCGGCGGCCAAGGCGGCCTGGAGGCGCCCGATCGTCTCCGGCCGGATCTCGACGTCGGCGTCGCAGAAGAACAGCACGTCGCCGGCCGCGCCGCGCGCGCCCAGGTTGCGGGCCACGGCCGGCCCGCTGCCCGGCCGCGGCGTGGTGAGCACCCGCGCGCCGGCCGCGGCCGCCCAGCGCGGGGAATCGTCGCGCGAGCCATCGTCCACGACGATGACCTCCAGCGGCGGCGGCGCGGCGGCGGCCAGGGCCGCCAGGCAGCGCTGGAACGGCGCGCCGCCGTCGCGGACGGGGATGATGACGGAAACGCCCACCTCACAACCCCGGGATCGGTTCCAGCCCGCGCAGCCGTTCGGGGACGACGCGGATGGCCACGCTGAAGAGGGCGGCGTAGCGCGCCTCGGTCAGGCCCAGCCCCTGGATGCCGGCGCGGTATTTGGCGCTGTAGCCCGGATGGACGTCGGCGGCTGGCGCGGTTGGATCAAGGCGGGCCTGGCCCAGGAAGACCTGGATGTCGCCGCCCTCGGCATCGGTGTTGAAGTGCAGGGCCACCGACGGGTGCGCCTGAATGTGAGCGACCTTGCGCGCCTGCGCCGTGCTGTAGATCAGGAAGCTCCCGGCCTCCCAGACGAACCAGACCGGCCGCGGCTGGGGAAAGCCGCCCGGCGCCAGGGTGGTCAGCCAGAAGACGTCTTCACTCGCGATGCGGGTCAGGGCGCGGCGGCCGAGATCGGTCTCCCAATTAATCATGGTTTACCCCGTCGAGAAGAGTGGCGTCACGGTTTGCGCGCGGCCGGCGAGCGTTCGGTCTGGGTCCAGCGCCGCGGCCGGTTGAACACGCTCAGCAGCGCCGCCCAGACCGCGACGCCGGCGTCTACGGCGAAGAAGACGGGCACCCACGGCAGCGGCCGCCACATGGCCCACGGCGCCCGATCAAACAGGAGGGCGGCCGCGATCTGGAGCAGCGGCAGGCCCAGGCTCACGGCCACGCCGAGCGCGGCCAGGGTCTGCGCCAGGCCGGCGCCGAGCGGCGCGCTCAGCGCCAGCACGCCCACCATCCCCAGCAAGGCCAGCCGGTCCAGATAGCCCACGGAAAACAGCGCCAGCTCCAGGCGCAGGCCGGCCGGCAGGCGCGCGTCGCGCAGCAGGGCCGGCAGGTGCGCGCGCGCCACGTCGTTGAAGCCGCGCCCCCAGCGCAGGTGCTGGCGCGCGAAACCGCGCACCGTGTACGGCACCTCCAGCGTGGCGACGGCCTCCGGCACGTAGCGCACCGTCCAGCCGGCGCGGTACAGGCTGAGCGTCAAGTCGCTGTCCTCCAGAAAGGCGCCCGGCCGGAAGCCGCCTACGGCCGTCAGGGCGCTGCGCCGGTAGCCGTTGTTGGAGCCCAGCAGGGCCGGCGCCAGGCCGAGCACGTCCTTGCCGCGCATGGTGACGAGCTGATGGACCAGGTTCTCGACGGCGGCGTAGTAGGCCACCGGGCTGTCCAGGGCATTGCGCGGCACGGTCCGGCCGCTGACGCCGGCCACGCGCGGGTCCGCGAAGGCGCGCACGGCCGGCCGCAGGCAGTCCGGGCGCGGCCGGTGATCCACGTCGAAGATGAAGACGATCTCGCCGAACGGCTCGGCGGCCAGGGCGGCGTTGAGCGCGGCCGGCTTGCCCAGGTTGCGCGGCAGGCCGAGCACCCGCCAGCCTGGGCGCTCGGCGGCGGCCGCGGCCATCAGCGCGCCGGTCCCATCCGTGGACCCATCGTCGATCAGCATGACACGCCAGCGCGGATAGTCCAGCGCCTCCAGGGCCGCGATCAAACCCGGCAGGCTGGCGCGTTCGTTGCGGGCCGGGACCAGGACGAGCACGGCCGGCCAGGCGGCCCCCTGTTCGCCAGCGGCTCCGGGGGCCGGCCGCTCCGGCAGCGGCGGCTGGGCGCGCCCCAGCGTGAACAGGAAGACCAGGCGCCGCGCCGCGAACACGGCCAGGATCGCGAACAGGCCAAGGCTGAGGAGGGTCACGAGGAATGTGAGCATGCGGCGGTGAAGGTAAGCTGACTGGTGTAATCCCGCGGCGGGGGCCGTAATGGGCTGCCCGCCGCGTCAGTGATGGGCCAGCAGGCCGCGCCCGTATTGCACGGCGCGGCCGGCCAGGTGCCGGGGATAGTACAGCAGGGCCTGCCAGCGATGGCGCAGACGGTAGCGGGCCTGGATCTGGGCCAGCGGCGGCAGGGCCGCGAAGCGCAGCAGGCCGGCCCTCTCCCGCCAGGTGCGCGCGGCGAGCAGGGTCAGCCGGTAATCCTGGCCCTTGTGGCGCCGGCGGTAGTCGCTGGTGAGCACGTCGGCGGCGCCGGCCGTTTCCAGCCAGGCCCGGAAGGCCGAGGGCGTGGCCGCGGCCAGGGCGCGCTCGGCCTCCGGCGGCGGCGCCGGCGC
>JAEURL010000564.1 GCA_016789165.1 Anaerolineales bacterium
GGTCCGGGATGTTGAGAATCAAGTTGGGGTCCGGGCACAGGCTCAGCCAGACCGCGCGCTCAGAGCCGGCGGCCAGGGCCGGCAGATCGCCCGGCAGTTCACAGGCCAGCTGGAAGTGCAGGTGGGGCGGCAAGGGCGCGCCCACGTCCGCAGCCGCCACGCGGCCGACCATCTCGCCGCGCTGCACGCGCCCGCCCAGGGTCAGCACCTCGGCCGGCGCCAGGCCGGCGTAGCGGGTGTAGAACTCGCAGCCCGGGGCCGGGGCATGGCGCACGATCAGCTCATTCCAGCCCAGCCGGGCCACCTCGCCCGCCAGCGGCGCGAAGACCGCGGTCTCGGCCGGCACGAAGATCTCCACGCCCAGGTGGATGGTCTCCGGTTCGGCCGGGCTGTCATAGCGGGTATAGCTCAGGCGGGCCTCGCCGTGCCGGCCCAGCCCCAGGCCGGCGCCGCGCTCCTTGAGGGTGCGGGCGATGTGGGCGCGCACCGCGCCCGGCCGCTCCCAGACGCCGTCGCGCAGATCGTCGGAGCCCGCCCCCAGGTCCATCACCGTCACACCGCGGCTGGCCAGGTCCGCGTTGAGCAGCGGGCTGAGCTGCCCGGCGTTGGCGCGCAGCCACGCCTGCACGGCCGGACTGCGCGGGTGCGGCTCCAGGCCGCAGGCCGCGCGGAACATGGCGTGGGCCACGGCCGGCGAGAGGCCGGCCACCCGTTCCAGGGTGGGCCACTCCGCGGCCGCGAATTCCTGCACGTAGGCGTTGTCCGGCTCAAGCGCCGCCTGCTGGGCGGCGCTGGTGGTGGTGGCGCAGACGCGCAGGCCCACCAGCGGGAAGAGCGCGGCCAGCTCGGCCTCGGTGAGCGGGAAGGCGGCGTGGAAGCGCCCCACCACGCGGGCGGCGGCCGCCAGCGGGGCGGCCGGGCTATGGGCCATCACCGTGGCCAACAGCACGGCCAGCTCGCCCACCGTGTACGAGCGGACCGTATCGCCGAAGTCGATGAGGCCGGAGACGCGCCGCGCCTGCTGGGCGTCCGGCTGGATCAGCAGGTTGTAGTCCACGATGTCGCCGTGGATCAGGCTCTGGCGCAGGCCGGGCAGCAGCGGCTCGGCCTCGGCCGTGAATTGGGCCAGCAGCTGCTGGATCAACCGCCGGCGGCGCTCGTCGCCCACGTACTTGAGGAAGGCCGCCGCCACGGCCTGGGCCTGCCGCAAGTCCCACTGGATGACACGCGCCCCGGCCGGATGATCGAAATCCGCCAGGTGCGCGGTCAGCCGGCCCACCACGTCGCCCAGGTCATCCAGCAGGCCGGGCGGGCAGTGGGCCGCCTCGGCCAGGGGCTGTCCCTCCAGGTAGGTCAACAGGCGGATGAAATGGCGCTGGCCGGCGTGCTCGGCCGTGGCCAGGTCCCCGCCGGCCAGGCTGGGCACCACACGCGGCGTGGGGAAAGCCGGATCCTTGGCGGCCAGGTGGCGCATGGCCTGGTTCTGCAGATCGAGCGTCTCCCATGTCTCGTGCGTGTTGGCGATCTTGAGGACGAAGCGCCGGCCGGCGGCGTCGGTAACGCGGAAGTTCTGATCTTGAAAGCTGGCCAGCGGCTTGAGCTCGGCCGCCGTCAGACCGTAGTGCTCGGCCAGCAGCGCCTGGGCTGCGGCGGGCGGGAAGGCGGGGCAGCGTATCTCGTGCTGGTCAAACGCGACCGGTTCCGTCATGCCGAAAGTCCTGGTTCTGGAGTATCATGGGTGGCGCCCGCTATTGTAATCGAAGCTTGTTGGCCCGCCGAACGAGAAAGGATCCCGCATGCCGGACCGCGCCGATGTTGCCACGCTGCTCGAGCACGACCAGCGCCAGCTGCACCCCTACTACCATCCCAATAAACACACCGACCCGCTGGTGGTAGAACGGGCCGAGGGCGTCTGGCTGCACACCGTCGACGGGCGCAAGGTGCTGGACGGCCTGGCCGGGCTGTGGAACGTCAACGCCGGCTATGGCCGGGCCGAGCTGGCCGACGCCGCCCGCGAGCAGATGCTCAAAGTAGCCTTCACCTCCAATTTCGTGGGCATGACTACGGTGCCGGCCGCCGAGCTGGCCCACCGGCTGGCCGGGCTGGCCCACCCCAGCCTCAACACCGTCTTCTTCGCCAGCGGCGGCTCGGAGGCCAACGACTCGGCCTTCAAGACCGCGCGCTATTACTGGAAGCGGCTGGGCAAACCCGAGAAGTACAAGATCATCGCGCGCAAGCTGGCCTATCACGGCATCACCCTGGCCACCACCTTCGCCACCGGCATCGAGCGCTACCACAAGATGTTCGGGCCGGCGGTGCCCGGCTTCGTGCACGTGCCGGCCCCCTACCCGTACCGCTACGACGGCGACCAGCGCCCCGGCGAAAGCGTGGGGCAGGCCGCCGCCCGCGCCATTGAAGAAGCCCTGCTGCGCGAAGGCCCGGAGACCGTGGCCGCCGTCATCGCCGAGCCCATCCAGGGTGTGGGCGGCGTCATCGTGCCGCCGGACGATTACTTCCCGCTGGTGCGCGCGCTGTGCGACAAGTACGAGGTGCTGCTGATCACGGACGAGGTCATCACGGGCTTTGGCCGCACCGGCACCTGGTTCGGCGTCCAGCAATGGGGCCTGCGGCCGGACCTGCTCACGTTCGCCAAGGGCATCACCAGCGGCTACGTGCCGTTGGGCGGGCTGCTGCTTTCGGACGCCGTGCGGGACGCGATCTGGAACGCGCCCGAGGCCGAGACCTGGATGCACGGCTACACCTACTCCGGCCACGCCGCCGCCTGCGCGGTGGGGCTGCGCAACCTGGACCTGCTGGAGCAAGAGGCCTTGCCGGCGCGCGCGCGCCAGCTGGGCGAACGCCTGCTGGCCGGCCTGCAGACCCTGCTGGAGTTCCCGGTGGTCGGCGAGGCGCGCGGGCGCGGCCTGCTGTGCGGCGTCGAAATCGTGAAGGACCGCGCGACGCGCGCCCCCCACCCCGACCTGGCCGGCCAGATCTACGGCGCGCTGCTCAAGCGCGGCGTGCGCTCCCGCCGGGTGGGCGCCAGCACCCTGGCCTTCGCCCCGCCGCTGGTCATCACCGAGGACGAGATCGACCTGATCGTCAAGACCTTCGGCGCCGTGCTGGACGCGCTCTAGCCCCGGAGGGCGCGGACCCTGACCGATCAATGACCTCCGCGCCGGCCGTGGTCGCAACCCGGGTTGTTACACATTTGCAGGGATGACCCATGTCCAACATCACAATTGAACCGCTCGACCCCTCCCAGCTGAAGACGATGCCGGCCGACCTGGGCTTCGGCAAGGTTTTCAGCAACCGCATGTACAGCCAGCGCTACACGGCCGGCCAGGGCTGGCACGACGCCGTCATCGGGCCCTACCGCCCGCTGGTGCTGGACCCGGCCACGGCCGTGCTGCACTACGCCCAGGAGATCTTCGAGGGCACCAAGGCCTACCGCCGGCCGGACGGCCAGATCAACCTCTTCCGCCCGTGGGAGAACGCCAAGCGCTTCAACAACTCGGCCCTGCGCATGGCCATGCCGGCCGTGGACACGGAATCCCACGTGGAGGCGATGGCCGCACTGGTGCAGCTGGAGCACACCTGGGTGCCGGCTCAAGACGGCGCCGCCCTGTACATCCGCCCGGTCATGATCGCCACCGACGCCGCGCTGGGCGTGACGGCCAGCCAGACCTACCTGCATTACATCATCGTCGGCCCGGTCGGCCCGTACTTCTCCACCGGCTTCAAGCCCGTCTCGGTCTACGTTGAACACGAGTTCGCCCGCGCGGCGCGCGGCGGCACGGGCGCGGCCAAGACCGGCGGCAATTACGCCGCCAGCCTGTACGTCTCGGAGAAGGTCCGCCAGCAGGGCTACCAGCAGGTGCTCTGGCTGGACGCGGAGGAAAAGCGCTACGTGGAGGAAGTGGGGGCGATGAATATCGCCTTCGTCTACGAGGGCCAGCACATCCGCACGCCGGCCCTGACCGGCAGCATCCTGCCCGGCATCACGCGCGATTCGATCCTGCGCCTGGCCCCGGACCTGGGCTACTCGATCAGCGAGGAGCGGCTGGACATCCATACGGTGCTGGCGGACCTGAAGGCCGGCCGGATCACCGAGGTCTTCGGCATGGGCACGGCCGCCGTCATCGCCCCGGTGGGCAAGCTGGGCTACCAGGGCGAGGCGCACCTCATCCACAACAACGAGGCCGGCCCGGTGGCCACGCGCCTCTATCAGGCGCTGACCGACCTGCAGTATGGCCGGGCGCCGGACCCCTACGGCTGGACGATGACGGTCGCCGGCGAGTAAGCGCCGGGCCAGCCAAACAAAACGGCGGG
>JAEURL010000577.1 GCA_016789165.1 Anaerolineales bacterium
CGTCCGGCTGGGGGGCGCCTACCTGCGCGTCCTCACCGTCCGATTGGTGGATGAGCGGGACAACAACCTGATCGGCTTTGTGCAGACCGCGGCCTCGCTTCGCCAGGTCTCGAACGCCCAGACCACGCTGCTGCTCGTCCTGGTTGGCGGCGGCGTCCTGTCGGTGGCGCTGGCCGCCGTCATCGGCTACCTGTCCGCCAGCCGGGCGCTCAAGCCGCTCAAGGCCATCACCCAGACGGCGCTGCAGATCACCCGCGCCGACGATCTCTCGCGCCGCATTCCGATCACCAATACCGGCGACGAGGTGGGCCGGCTGAGCGCGGCCTTCAACGAATCACTGGAGCGGCTGGAGCGCCTGTTCAACGCCCAGCGCCGTTTCCTGGCCGACGTTTCCCACGAACTGCGCACCCCATTGACGGCGATCCGCGGGAATGTGGATTTGCTGGAACGGATGGGCGGGGCCGACCGGGAATCGCTGCGCGACATCCGCTCCGAGGCTGAGCGCATGACGCGCCTGGTGGGCGATCTGCTGGTGCTGGCCCAGGCCGATTCCGGCAACTTGCCGCTGGCCAAAACACCGGTGTCGCTGGATACCCTGCTGCTGGAGGTGGTGCGCGAGGTGCAGGTGCTGGCCGGCAGCGTGCAGGTGACCATCGGCGACATCGATCAGGTGCCGTTTGTGGGCGACCGTGACCGGCTGAAGCAGGTGGTCCTCAACCTGGTGACCAACTCCCTCAAGTTCACGCCGGAGGGCGGCCGCATCACCCTGGGGCTGGCCCGGGTAAATGATTGGGCGCGGCTCACAGTCTCCGACAACGGCCTGGGCATCCCGCCCGATGAGCTGACGCGCATCTTTGACCGCTTCTATCGGGTGGACAAGGCCCGCTCCCGCGCGATGGGCGGCGCCGGCCTCGGGCTGTCCATCGCCCAGCGGATCACCCAGATGCACGGCGGGCGGATCGAAGCGACCTCGGAAGGCGTGGGCAAGGGCGCCACCTTCTCGGTCTGGCTGCCGCTGGCCGCGGCCGCCGCGCCGGCCCCGGCGGCCAACACCAAGCCCCTCAAACGCTGAGCCAGGCCCCTCAGGGTGCCAGGCCCAGCGCCTGGCGGGCGTGGGCACACAGGCTGGCCCCGCCGCTGGCCAGCCATTCCTCCAGCCGCCCGCTCGTCGGTTGCCCCGCGGCGGCCTCCGCGTAAATCCCGCTGCCCCAATACCAATAGCGCTGCGTCTGAGCTGGCCACAGGCTTGGGTCCTTGCCGATCTGGCTGTGACCGCCGTTGTAGCCGGCCAGCGCCCGGCCCACGTCACCGCCGGCCCGCTGCAGGCCCAGCGCTAGATAGGCCAGGCCGCGGCCGGCGTTGGTGTCCGGGTCCTGCATGGCTTCCCCGACGGCGAAGTGGAAGGGCATCACCTGGAACAACCCCTGCGCGCCGGAGGCCGAAACCGCCTGCGGCCAGCCGCAGGACTCGATCTGCATGACGGTGGCGACCAGATTGGGGTCCAGGCTGAACGCGCCGGCCCAGCGTTGAATCTCCGCTGACCAGTGCTGGACCTCGGCGGTAAAGACCGGCGCCAGGCCGGCGCCGGGGAGGGCGGCCGCCTCACCGGCCTCCGCCTGGCTGGTCACCGGCCCCGCGAGGGCCGGCGGCGCCTCCGCCCACAGCGGCTCCTCCAAGCGGAACAGCGTCCAGCCCAGCGCCAGCCCGCCCAGGAAGAACACCTCCAGAGGCAGCAGCCGGATGACGGCGTGTTGGGTGCGCATGATCGTCACCTCCCCGGCGCATTAGCGCGGCTCCGAATGAGAGTGTCCGTTGACCTCCGTCCCGACCTCGCCGGGCAGCGGCACCGGCTTGACCGCCGGTTTGGGCGCCGGCCGGAAGGGAGGGGTGGCCTTGGCCAGGGGCGGTTGGCCGACCACGCGCGGCGGCGGCGAGACCCGGCGGGGCTCCAGAGGCGGATAGGCGCGGCGCGCCTCCTCTTCCTCCCAATCAATATCGTCCGGCGGCGGCGGCGGCGCCGGACGGGCCGGCCGGGGCGCAGGCGCGGGCGCCACACGGGCCGCCGGTTGGACCGCCGCCGCGGTGGGCCGG
>JAEURL010000589.1 GCA_016789165.1 Anaerolineales bacterium
CCGGCCGCCCCCGCGGCCGAAGTCCCCCAATACACTTCGTAGCCGGCCACGCCGCTGAAGGCATCCGCGGCGGCCGGCCAGGTGAAGGCCGGGGCGTTGCAGGTGCGCTGCCACACGCTGTCGGCGGCGCAGGCCGTGACGGCCGGCCCGGCCAGCACAGGCGGCGTGAGATCGGGGGCATAAGTGCCGCTCCAGGTGGTCGGCTGGCCGGCGCGATCCCAGGCGCGCACATTCAGAGTGTGAACGCCGCCGCCAGGAAACACTGTGCTGGCGGAAACGGCCGCGCAGCTGCCGTCGTCCAGCGGCCAGGCGTCCCAGGCGATCCGCAGACAGGCCGGCCCGGAGCCGAGGTCGGTGGCCGTGATGACGATGGCGGCGCTCAGGTCCCAGGCCCCTGGCAGCGGCCCGCTGAATTGCAGGGCCGGTCGGGTCGTATCGACCTTGACGGGGAGAGACTGCATGGCCGATTGGTCGCCAAAGGATGACTCGGCCCAAAAGTAATATGTGGCGGCGGTGTCGCCGACGGTGAGCGTGCGCGGATTGATGTTGAGGGTGTGGCTGCCGATGCCGGCGCCGTTCAGGCTGTAGGCGATGCCCGTGATGGTCTCGTTCGGCAGCGGCTCCGTGCCGAGCAAGGTCAGGACGGCCTGATCGAGACACCAGCCGTTGTGGCCGAGGGTGCAGGTCAGCGCGGCCTGGACCGTGGCCGGGCCGTAGGTGACGGTGGTGGTGTAGCCGCCGTCCAGCTGGGTGTACATTTCGCCGGCATAGCAAGGCGCGGCCTCGCCGTAGCACTCTTCAATCGTCAGCAGGGCGGGCGGGTCACCGCACTCCGTGCCCAGCGCAGGATAGGCGGGTTTGTTATCACAGGACCACGAACTGGTCGGCACCCGATGGCCGTTCTCCCAGCCGTAGACGGGGGCCACCCACAACTGCACGTTGCGGACCACCGGCCCGGTGTAGTCGTCCGCGGCCGGCCGGGCCAGGCCCGGTGAGCGGCGGCCGCCGGCGGCGGGGGCGTACCAGAGCCGCGGCAGGTCCTGGCCGGTGACGTCGAGCTGGCGTTCGTACAGGCCGGCCGCATAGACAGTGGCGACCGCGCCCCGCTCGTCGGCTTCGATCCGCACCGCGCGGCGGCCGTCGCCGTCGTAAGCGAAGGTGGTGGTGTAGGGCCGGCCGGCCGCGACCCATTGCATTACGGCCAGCCGGTCGTCGGCGGTCCAGGTTTGAGTGTAGGCTGTGCCGGCCTCCACGCGCTCGGTCATGGCGCCGTTGGCGTCGTAGGTGAAGCGGTCGTCAGTGCCCAAGGCGGTGGCGGCGTGTAGGTGCGCCGGGTCGGCGTAGGTGTAGGTCTGGGTCTGGCCCGCCTGCTCGCGCTCCAGCAGCCGGCCCAGCGCGTCGTAGCGATAAGCCTCGGCGTAGCCCCCCTGGGCGCTGCCGGAGGTCCAGGCGCGGGTCAACCGTTCCAGGCCGTCGTACTCGAATTGCAGCACCTGGCTGCCCGCCAGCAGGCGTGAGGCGTCCGTCAGGCGGGCGAGGTTGCCGGCCGGGTCGTAGGCATACGTCAGGTCCAGGAGCGCGTCGCCCACGCTCAGCCGGCGCAGGCGCCCGCCCTGCAGCGGTTCAGTGGCGGCGTAATAGGTGTAGGTCGTCGTCAACCCATTGCCCAGCCCGAGCCGCGTCAGCCGCGCCTGGGCATCGTAGTCGGCTCCCGTCACCAGCGGCGTGCCGGCCCCATCCGTCAGGCCGAGCGGCCGGCCAGCCGCGTCCAGCGTGGTCGTGACGATTTCGCCGTCGGGGTAGGTGAGCGTGAGCAGTTGATCGGCGGCATTGTAGGCGTAGGCGAAGGCGTACACGCCCAGGCCGCCGGCCAGGCGGCGTTCCTCAGCCGTCACGCGCCCGCGCGCGTCGTATTGCCATCGGGTGGTTCCGGCCGCATCCACCAGACGGGTGCGCCGGCCCAAGGCCTGGGCCTGGGCGCCGCCCTCGTCGTAATAGTGGAAGGCCGGGCCGGGGTTGAGCACGTCCAGGCCGGCCGGGATGGAGAAGGCTCGGCCCGTCAGCCGGCCCAGCGCGTCGTAGGTGAAGCGCGTGGTCACGCCGCGCGCGTCGGTCTGCGCCACCAGCTCGCCCGAGGGCTGGTAGGCATAGGTCCAGACGCCCAGGTCCGGATCGGCCAGGCCGATCTTCTGGCCGAGCACGCTGTAGGTGATGATGGTGGTGGCCGACAGGGCCTCCATGCGCGTCAGCGCGCCGCGCGGGTCGTACGTGTAGCGGGTGACGGCGTAGGCCGGGAGATCAAAATCCGGGGCGGCCAGGCCCGCGGCCTGATACTCGAAGACCGCCACGGTCCGGCCGAAGGCGTCGGCCTCGCTCAGGCGCTGGCGGCCGGCGGCGTCCACCACCGCGGTGCGCGGGCCGCGATAGGCGGCCAGCGCCGTGGCCCCGTCCGCGCCGATGACGCGCACCGAGCGGCCGAGGGCGTCGTATTCGGCCAGGGTGTGCGGGCGCGCCTCCCAGCCGGCCGGCCGCGTGAAGGCCAGGCCGGCCGGCTCGAAGACCGGCAGATAGGTGGACACGGCGCGGCCCAGCGCGTCGTAAGTGGTGTTCACCACCGTTTGCCGGCCCCCGGCGGCCGCGCCGCGCGTCTGCACCGTGCGCCCTAGGCCGTCGTAGAACTCCAGCGTGCCGCGCTCGCAGGCCGCGCAGCCGGAGGCCGTGCGCTGATAGGTCTCGATACGGCTGGGCGCACCCCCGTCCACGTAGACGTAGCGGGTGGTGGGTATTTCCAACGTATCGCCCGGCCGCGCCACGGTCGTCAGCCGGCCGAAGGGGTCGTAGGCGAAGCGCGTGGCCGCGCCATTGGGGTCGGTCACCTGCACGGGCAGGCCCAGCCGCGTGTCGTAAACGGCCGTCACCTGATGGCCGCGCGCATTGGTCTGGGCCACCGGGTACAGCGCGAACAGCGCGGCGTCGTACTCAGCCCGCGTGATGCGCGGGTCAGCTTCGGCGTAGCGCGCCGCTGAGCCGTAACCGCCGAAGGTGGTCACCGTGGCCTGGTGCCCCCAGGCGTCGTAGGTGTAGCGCGTGTCCACAAAATCGCCGCCGCCGGCCCATTGCCGGCTGGCCGTCAGCCGGCCGTGGGCGTCCGGCGCGGCGGTGGCCGGATCGCCGTCGGCGTTGTAATCGGAGCGGCTCTCGCTGAGCGGTTCGGCGGCCCAGCCCGCGCCCTCCCAGGCGAAGACGCGCTGGCGGACGAGCGCGCCCGTGATCCACTGGCCGGCCGCGGTGTTGTGCGCGTACTGGCTGACCGTGCGCCGGTAGGGCTGGCCGGCCAGGTCGTACTCCACCTGCTCCTCCACGTTTCCAAAGTCGTCGAAGCGCGTATTTTCCGAGCGGACCGTCACCGGCTCGCCGCCGTTGTGGGTGGTGGTGCGCGCCGCGCGCACGCGGAAGGCCCGCGCCGGCCCGCCCGCGATCAGGGCGGCCGTGTAATCGGTTTCGCTCTCCTGCCGGAGCGCCCAGGCCGCGCCATCCCAGCCCAAGGTCTGGACCCGCACCGCCTGGCCGAGGGTGAGCGGATCCTGCGAGAACGTGGTCACCGTGCGCTGCAGGCTGCGCAGGCCGCCATAGTTGAGCACGGTGAGGGTGGCGGTCTCAAAGCCCACCAGCCCGCCGACCGCCAGGTTGGGGGCCACGCCGGGCGCGGAGCCGGCCGGGTGCAGGAGACAGTCAAAGGCGCCGGGCAAGCGGCCGAGCTGCACGCCGTTGTCGTAGCAGGGCCGGCTGTATTCGATCTGGGTGACGGCCGGCTGGGGCGTCACGCCGTCCCAGGTCTCCACATGCGTCACGAAGTAGGCGCGGCCGAAGGCCGGCACGCGCGGCTCGCCGTGCAGGTCCTCCTGCCGGCCGTCGGAGGCGTAGGTGAAGCGCACCCGGCCGCCGTAGCCGTTGTGGACCTGGCGCAGGTAGAGGTAGGGGAAGCAGTTGTTGTAGTGCGGGAGCCCCACGTATTCGAACGTGACGGCCGGCAGGCGCGCCGCGCCGTCGCTGCCCACGTCTTGGATGGCCGTGACCAGGTTGGTGACCGAGGCCTGGCCGCAATTGGCCGCGCCGAAGTAGGCGGCGCTGTCCAGGCTGAAGAGGATCCGGCGCACGGGCCGGATCAGGTCCACGTGGAAGACCTGGATCTCGCGCACGCGCCCGCTGTCGGTGCCCAGGAAGGCCAGGCGGCTGGCGTACGGGCCGCCGACGCGGGTGAGCGGGTCCGGGGCCAGGGCCGCGTAGTTGTAGCGGATCTCGGCCGGCCGGACGCCGTCGGTGGTCAGGCCGCCGTCCGGCTTGGGCCAGGTGTCGTAATCGTATTGGAGCTGGTTGCCGAACACGTCGGTGGCCGTGTCCACCAGCCAGCGCAGGGGATGGGCGTCGGTGAGGCCGGGGTGGCCGACCTCCGCCGCGATGAGGCTGGTCTGCACCACCTCGGCTTCGGCCGTGTAGCCGAAGCGATAGGCCGTGCCGTCCGGGGTCCGCACCAGCCAGTAGAGCTTGTCCTGATTGGGGGCGGCCGGGTCGAGGCGCCGTTCAATGTACAGCTGCGGACCGTTCTCGGCGTAGTAGCGCACCACGGGATCATGCGCGGTGTCCGCGCCGTTGGCCGGGAAGAGCGCGTGGGTCTGCCCGTTGAGCGCCAGGCTGAAGAGATCGGGGTAAACGGGCATCAGGCCGTTCTCGCCCACCACGGTATACACGGCGCGCCGGCTGATCTCGGCCTCGCCCAGGCTCCAGCCCAAGCCCAGCGCGCCCTGGTCGTGATCGGCGGAGGCGGTCAGCCCGTCCAAAGCGCGGCTGGAATAGCTGACGTCGATATTGGGGGTCAGGCCGGCGCGGCCGGCCGGCACCGCGATGGGGTAGCGGTAGGTGGCGGCCCCGCTGAAGGCGGCGGCGGCCGGCAGATTGGGCGTGAACTTCCACGGCTGCGGCTCGGCGCCGGCCAGCCAGTTGGAGAAGTGGCTGGTCTCCACGCTGATCAAGCCGGCCGCGTCGTGGACGCTGACCTCGGGCCGGTGCCAGAGCGCGGGATCGGCCGCGTCCTGGTAGGCCAGGACCCACTGCTGGCCGGCCGGCAGATCCGCGCCGCGCAGGTCCACCACCAGGCGCAGCGGGCGCTCGGCCTGGGCCACGAGCGCGCCCTGCGGGGTGCGGGCCTCCAGGGTGAAGGCCGCGGCGGCGTCGGTGTCGGCCGCCGGCTGGGCCTGCAGGGTCAGGGTCACGGTCTGGGAATAGGCGCCGGGCGGGGCGATGACGGCCACCGGCTGCTCCTGGAAGAAGACGGCGGCGCCGCGGCTGGAGACCGGGGCGTGTTCGCCGGCCGCGTCGGCTGTGGCGAGGACGACGTTCACGTCCGGCGGGAGCAGGTCGGCCAGGCCGGGCATGATCTCGGGGCCGGCCGTGGCCAGGAAGGGGAAATACAGGCGGGCCGGCCCGCTGGCGCCGGCCGCGGGCTCCGGGGTGGGATCGGCGGCGGCCGGCCGAGCAACGGCCGGCGG